>JAEZHQ010000081.1 GCA_023416455.1 Pseudomonadota bacterium
GTGCTGGCCGAGCTGGCCGCCGGCAAGGCGGCGCTGGAGCGCCTGTTCGGCCGCCGTGCCCTGCCCGTCCTGGTGCCGCCCTGGAACCGCATCGCGCCCGCCGTCGCGGCCGGCCTGGCGGCGCTGGGGCTGGCCGGCCTGTCGACCTTCCGGCCGCGCCGGGAGGGACCGCCCGGCCTCACATGCGTCAACACCCACCTGGACCCGGTGGCCTGGCGGGCGGACCGCCGCTTCCTGGGCGAGGCCGGGGCGCTGGGCGCCGCCGTCGCCCATCTGCGGGCGCGCCGGCTGGGCACCGCCGACCCGGAGGAGCCCACCGGCCTGCTGACCCACCATCGGGTGATGGACGAGGCGACCTGGGCCTTCGCCGGGCGCCTGCTGGCCGCCACCCGGACGCACCCGGCCGCCCGCTGGCTGGCCGCCGGGTCCCTGTTCGGAGCCGCGTGATGGCCGAGGTGCTGCGCTACCCGCCCGGCGTGCTGATCGGCGACTACGCGCGGGCGGCGGCCGGCCTGGCGCTGACGGCGCTGCCGCTGGCGCTGGCCGAGGTCGCCCCCTGGGTCGGCTGGCCGCTGGCCGCCGGCGCCCTGCTGTTCGCGCTGTTCGCCGCACGCACCGTCCAGCGCCAGTTCACCCGCCTGCTGATGGACGCGCAAGGGGTGCGCGCCGAGGGGCCGCTGGGGGCGGCGCTGCGCTGGGACGAGCTGTCGGGCCTGCGCCTGCGCTACTACTCGACCCGCCGGGGCCGCGGCGGCGACGGTGCCGGCTGGATGCAGGCGACGCTGGTCGGGCCGGCCGGGCGCATCCGGCTCGACTCGACGCTCGCCGGCTTCGACGCGGTGGTGGAGCGGGCCGCCGCGGCGGTCCGGCGCAACGGCGTGCGCCTGAGCCCGGTGACCGTCGACAATTTGCTGGCGCTGGGCATCGATCCGGAGGACCCACCCTCATGACCGCGGCGCTGCTCCGGGTGGAGGACCTCAAGGTCGACTTCCACGTTCCGGGCGGCGTGGTCAACGCGGTGCGCGGCGTGTCCTTCCGGGTGCGCCCCGGCACGACCGTCGCGCTGGTCGGCGAGTCGGGGTCCGGCAAGTCGGTGGCGGCGCAGGCGATCCTGCGCATCCTGCCGCGCGCCGCCACCATCACCGGCGGGCGCATCCTCTTCGACCCCGGCGGGACGGCGGCCGGGCCGCTCGACATCGCCGCCCTAAAGCCCGATGGGCGGACCATGCAGGCGCTGCGCGGCGGCAGCGTCTCCATCATCTTCCAGGAGCCGATGACCTCGCTGTCGCCGCTGCACACCATCGGCGACCAGGTGGGCGAGGCGGTGCGGCTGCACCGGCGCGTCACCGCCGCCCAGGCCCGCGCGCTGGCCGAGGACATGCTGCGCCGGGTGCGCTTCCCCGACCCCCGGCGCGCGCTCGACAGCTACCCGTTCGAGCTGTCGGGGGGCCTGCGCCAGCGCGCCATGATCGCCATGGCGCTGGTCTGCCGCCCGGCCCTGCTCATCGCCGACGAGCCGACGACCGCGCTGGACGTCACCATCCAGGCCCAGATCCTGAAACTGATCAAGGATTTGCAGGCGGAGCTGGGGATGGCCGTCCTGCTCATCACCCACGATCTGGGGGTGGTCGCCAACCTCGCCGACGAGGTCGTCGTCCTGCACCGCGGCCGGGTGATGGAGGCCGGCACGCGCGAGGACATCTTCGCCGATCCCCGGCATCCCTACCTGAAGGCGCTGCTGCACGCGGTCCCGCGCTTCCACATGGCGCCCGGCGAGCGGCTGGTGCCGATCCGCTCCATCCGCCCGGTGGGCGGCAGCCTGCTGGAGAAGGACCACGAGCCCTGGCCGCCCGGGGCCGCCGGGCCGCTGCTCGCCGTGGAGGGGGTGGCCAAGCGCTACGGCGCGCGCCGGTCGGGCTGGTTCGGCGCCCGGGCCGGCGGCGGCACGCTGGCGGTGGACGACGTCAGCTTCACCATCGCGCGCGGCGAATGCGTCGGTCTGGTCGGCGAGTCGGGCTGCGGCAAGACCACCCTGTCCAAGATCCTGATGCGGGCGCTGCCCCCCGACTCCGGCTCGGTCCTGTTCAACGACCACGGCCGGCCGGTCGACGTGCTCGCCCTCCGGGGCGAGGCCCTCACCCGCTTCCGCCGCAAGGTGCAGTTCGTCTTCCAGGACCCGTACGGCTCGCTGAACCCGCGCATGACCGTCTTCGACCTGATCGCCGAACCGCTGGTCATCCACGGCATCGGGGACGAGGCGGAGCGCGCCCTGCGGGTCCGGGAGCTGCTGGGGCTGGTCGGGCTCGACGCCCGCCACATGAAGCGCTACCCCCACAGCTTCTCCGGCGGCCAGCGCCAGCGCATCGGCATCGCCCGCGCGCTGGCCCTGCGGCCGGAGCTTCTGCTGCTCGACGAGCCGGTGTCGGCGCTCGACGTCTCGATCCAGGCGCAGGTGCTCAACCTGCTGAAGGACCTGAAGGAGCGGCTCGGCCTGACCTACCTGTTCGTCAGCCACAACCTGGCGGTGGTCGATTACATGGCCGACCGCATCCTGGTCATGTGCCGCGGCCGCATCGTCGAGACCGCCCCGCGCGAGGCGCTGTTCCGCAACCCCGTCCATCCCTACACGCAGGCCCTGCTGTCCGCGGTGCCGGAGCCCGACCCCGGCCGGCCGCTGGCCCTGACCGAGCTGGAGGAAGGCGCCGCCTCGGACCCCGCCCGCTGGCCCGCCCCCTTCACCATCGACGCCGGCCACGCGCCGCACCTGGTCGAGCTTGACGGCGGCCATTGGGTGCGGGCGGATCCGTCGGTGCGCGTGCGGGCGGTGGCGTGATGCGGCGGCCCCCGCTCCTTCCCCTCCTGCTGGCCCTCCTCCTCGCGGCGGGAGCGGCGGCGGCCCCCGTGGTGCCGGTGGAGACGCCGATGCTGGCCGACGCGGTGGCCGCCGGCACGCAGCCGCCGGTCGACCGGCGGCTGCCCGCCGAGCCGTCGGTGGAGCCCATGGACCGGCCCTGGCAGACGCCCGGCCGGCACGGCGGCGACCTTGCCGTGCTGATGGCGCGGTCCAAGGACACGCGCCTGCTCTACGTCTACGGTTACGCCCGGCTGGTGGCGCTGACCCCCGATCTCGCCATCGTGCCGGATCTGCTGGAGCGGGCCGAGTCCGTCGACAGCCGGATCTTCACCTTCACCCTGCGCCGCGGCCACCGCTGGTCCGACGGGGCGCCCTTCACCACCGAGGACTTCCGCTACTGGTGGGAGGACATGGCCTCCAACCCCAAGCGCTACCCCGGCGGCCCGCCGGCCGAGCTTCTGGTCGAGGGCGAGGCGCCGCGGGTGGAGATCCTGGACGAGACCACCGTCCGCTATTCCTGGAGCCGCCCGAACCCCTTCTTCCTGCCCATGCTGGCCGGGGCCAAGCCGGTCGAGATCTACGCGCCGGCCCATTACCTGAGGCAGTTCCACCCCCGCTACACCGACCCCGAGACGCTGCGCCGGCGGGTCGAGGCGGCGCGGCAGAAGTCCTGGCAGCAGCTCCACAACCGCATGGACAACCTGACCGAGTTCGACAACCCGGACCTGCCCACCCTGCAACCCTGGGTTCCGGCAACCGCACCGCCGGCCGAGCGCTTCGTGTTCGTCCGCAACCCCTTCTTCCACCGGGTGGACCCGGCCGGCCGGCAGCTTCCCTATCTGGACCGCGTCGTCATGACCATCGCCGACTCCCGCATCATCCCGGCCAAGACCGGGGCGGGCGAAAGCGACCTCCAGGCGCGCTACCTGCGCTTCGACAACTACACCTTCCTGACCCAGGGCGCGACGCGCAACGGCTACCGCGTGTCGCTGTGGCGCACCGGCATCGGGGCGCAGATGGCGCTGTTCCCCAACCTGACCTGCAACGACCCGCAATGGCGGGCGCTCAACCGCGACGTCCGCTACCGCCGCGCCCTGTCGCTGGCCATCGACCGCGACGAGCTGAACCAGGTGGTCTATTACGGGCTCGCCATCCCGTCCAACAACACGCTGCTGGAGGTCTCGCCGCTGTGGCGGCCCGACCACCGGGACCGCTGGGCCGGCTTCGACCTCCGGCGCGCCAACGCGCTGCTCGACGAGATCGGGCTGACCAGGCGCGACGTGAACGGCCTGCGCCTGCTGCCCGACGGCCGCCCGCTGGAGATCGTGGTGGAGACCGCCGGCGAAAGCACGGAGGAGACGGACGCGCTGGAGCTGGTCGCCGACGGCTGGCGGCGCATCGGGGCCCGGCTCTACGTCCGCTCCTCCCAGCTCGACGTGTTCCGCAACCGCATCTTCTCGGGCGAGACCTGCATGTCCATCGGCCGCGGGCTGGACAACGCCATCGCCACCGCGGACATGAGCCCGGCCGAGCTGGTGCCGGTCGACCAGGGCAAGTACCAGTGGCCCAAATGGGGCCAGCACCACCAGACCATGGGCAAGGACGGCGAGCCGCCCGACCTGCCCGCCGCCCGCGAGCTGCTGGACGCCTTCCGCGCCTGGCAGCGCGCCACCGACCGGGCCGGCCGCGCCGCCGCGTGGGAGCGCATCCTGTCGATCAACACCGATCAGGTCTTCACCATCGGCACCGTCGCCGGGGTGCCGCAGCCGGTGGTGGCGCGGGACCGCCTGCGCAACCTGCCCCCCGAGGGCCTCTTCAACTACGACCCCGGCGCGCATTTCGGCCTGTACCGGCCCGACAGCTTCTGGCTGGAGGCGGAGGAATGATGCCGTTTCGAAGGAACGAGGCACCGGGCCGCCGTGACCCCCTCTCTCGGAAGGGTATGAGGCCATGCTGGGCTACGTGATCCGCCGCCTGCTCATCATGATCCCGACGCTGCTGGCGATCAGCGTCATCACCTTCGCCATCATCCAGCTGCCGCCCGGCGACTATCTGACCACCATGGTCAACGAGATGCAGAGCCGGGGCGAGAGCATGGACCAGGGCCGGCTGGCCATGCTGCGCGAGACCTACGGGCTCGACCGGCCGCTGCCCGAGCAGTATGTGGTCTGGGCGACCGGCCTGCTGCGCGGCGACTTCGGCTACTCCTTCGAATACAACATGCCGGTGGCCGACGTGGTCGGCGACCGGCTGGTGCTGACCGTGGTGGTGTCCTTCGCCACCATCCTCTTCATCTGGGTGGTGTCCTTCCCGATCGCCATCTACTCCGCCACGCACCAGTACAGCCTGGGCGATTACGCGCTGACCTTCCTCGGCTTCCTCGGGCTGGCCACGCCGAACTTCCTGCTCGCCCTGGTCCTGGTGTATTTCGCCAACGTGTGGTTCGGCACCTCCATCGGCGGGCTGATGGATCCCCGCTACCTGGGCGCCCCCTGGAGCCTGGCCAAGGCGCTCAGCGTGCTGGAGCACCTGTGGATCCCGGTCATCGTCATCGGGACCGCGGGCACCGCGGCGATGATCCGCCGCCTGCGCGCCAACCTTCTGGACGAGCTGCACAAGCCCTACGTGGTCACGGCGCGCGCCAAGGGCCTGCCGCCCGGCCGGGCGCTGGTCAAGTACCCGTTGCGGATGGCGCTGAACCCCTTCGTCGCCGACATCGGCAACCTGCTGCCGCAGGTCGTGTCGGGGGCGGCGGTGGTGTCGGTGGTGATGTCGCTGCCGACCACCGGGCCGATGCTGCTCCAGGCGCTGCGCAGCCAGGACATGCATCTCGCCGGCTCCTTCCTGATGTTCCTGGCGCTCCTGACCGTGGTCGGCGTGTTCCTGTCGGATCTGGCGCTGGCGGCGCTCGACCCGCGGATCCGCCTGGGCGCCGGGGCCGGGCCATGAGCGCCGCGACCGACCGCCTGCCCCACAGCGTGGACGCCGCCCCCTGGGACCCCCACGAGGTGGAGCGGCTGTCGCCGGAGCAGGAACGCTTCACCACCGCCTCGCAATGGCGGATGGTCTGGTGGAAGCTGCGCCGGCACCGCCTGGCCGTCCTGTCGGGGGTCGTCCTGCTGCTGCTCTACGCCTCCACCCTGGTCAGCGAGGCGCTGGCGCCCTACGCGGTGGACAGCCGCCACTCCCGCTTCATCCACGCGCCGCCGCAGGCGGTCCATCTGTTCCACGAGGGGCGCTTCGTCGGCCCCTTCGTCTACGGCTACACGCAGCGCCTGGACATGGAGACGCTGAGGCGGGACTACACGCCCGATCCGGCCAGGGTGCAGCCCATCCGCTTCCTCTGCCGCGGCGATCCCTATCTGGCCTGGGGCCTGGTGGAGGGCGACCGCCACCTCTTCTGCCCGGCGGAGGGCGGCACGCTGTTCCTGCTGGGCACCGACCGGCTGGGGCGCGACCTGCTGTCGCGCATCATCTACGGCACCCGCATCTCGCTGACCATCGGGCTGATCGGGGTCGCCATCAGCTTCACGCTGGGCATCGTCATCGGCGGCGTCGCCGGCTATTACGGAGGCTGGGTGGACAGCCTGATCCAGCGCCTGATCGAGATCCTCCGCTCCTTCCCCGAGCTGCCGCTGTGGATGGCGCTGTCGGCCGCCCTGCCCGTCACCTGGAACCCGATCTTCGTCTATTTCGGGATCACCGTGATCCTCGGCCTGCTGGAATGGACGGGGCTCGCCCGCGCCGTGCGCTCCAAGCTGCTGGCCCTGCGGGAAGAGGACTTCACCGCCGCCGCCCGGCTGATGGGCGCCAGCCCGGCCCGCATCATCGGCCGCCATCTGCTGCCCAGCTTCATGAGCCACCTGATCGCCTCGGCGACCCTGGCCATCCCCGGCATGATCCTGGGCGAGACGGCGCTGTCCTTCCTGGGGCTGGGGCTGCGCCCGCCGATCACCAGCTGGGGTGTGCTGCTGAGCGAGGCGCAGAACATCAACGTGGTGGCGCTCTACCCCTGGCTGATGCTGCCGGTGGTCCCGGTCATCGTGACGGTGCTGAGCTTCAACTTCCTTGGCGACGGCCTGCGCGACGCCGCCGATCCCTACCGGTAATCAGGGGGACCGGCGCACCGCCGCCGGCGCGGGCTGCTCCTCCAGCCGCATCAGCACGTAGCGGACGCGGGCGAGGTCGGGCGCCGGCGGAACGGGCGCCGCCCTGGCCACGCTGGCCGGCGCCGACGGAGCCGGAGGGGCGGCGCGGGCGACGGGGACGGGAGCGGGCGGCTTGGCCTCGGCGACCCTGGCCTCGGCGACCCTGGCCTTAACGGCCCTGGCCTCGGCAACCTGGGCCTTCGGCGGAGCCTTGGAACGGGGGGCGGCCCGTGCCTCCAGGATCTCCGGCGTGCCGCGCGGCTCGCCGCCCTTCGGCGTCCAGGTGCGGACGGGGCCGGTGTCCACATGGACGTGGCCGGTGTGGGCGTAGAGCGCGTAGCCGCCGCGTTGCAGCGTGGCGGCCTCCTCGGCGAGGCGGCGCGGGGTCACCCCGGGAATGTGGATGTCGGCCGCCTGGCCGCGCAGGTGGTAGCTGTTCTCGGCCACGTTGCTGCTGGCGCGCGCCAGCGCCGCGTTGGTCACCGGGGAGCGGTAGCCGGAGGTGATGTGGACCGGCGCGTCGGGCGAAGCGCCGCTGCGCTGGCGCAACTCCACCAGCAGGTCGACCAGGGCGGGATCGACGGGCAGCACCTCGCCGGTGCGGCGGTCGCGGAACAGGTGGGCGATGGCATCCAGGGCCGCCGGGTCGTAGCCGCCGGGGCGCCAGTAGGTGACGCTCACCGTCTCGCCGCTGCCGGGATGGTGCAGCGTGACCGAACGCGGCCGGTCGCCCAGGGTCGACGGCGGCGCGGAGGCGCATCCGGACAGGACGCCGCCGGCCAGCAGGCTCGACAGCGCGAGGCGCACCAGGGGCCGCATGCTCGTCACCGGGTTCCCTCCGCGGTTGCAAGCGGCCTTCATACCATAATTATCACAAGGACGTGCAGCGACACGTTGACACGGGACTCGAAAACAATCCCGGATGTTGCTGAAAAACATCACCGCGCGGGGAACAGGCCGGCCGGCCGGCCGGCTCAGAGCGCCAGTTCCAACCCCTCGCGCGCGACCACGGTGCCGGGGCGCCGGCGCCCGGCGGCGGCGGCGATGGCGTCGAGGTCGGAGTCGGTGCGGGACGGGTCGTGGTGGAAGACGACCGCGCGCCCGACGCCGGCTTCCTCGGCCAGCCGCAGGCATTCCTGCCAAGTCGAGTGGCCCCAGCCGACGCGGGACGGGTATTCCTCGTCGCTGTAGGTGCTGTCGTAGATCAGCAGATCGGCGCCCCGCACCAGCGCCAGCACCGCGGGGTCGCGCCCGTCGGGCGGGTGCTCGGTGTCGGTGACGTAGCAGAGGCTGCGGCCGGCGAACTCCACCCGGTAGCCGGTGGCACCGCCGGGATGGTTGAGCACGGCGGTCCGCACGGTGACCCCCGGCTTGGGCCGCAGCGTGTCGCCGGCGGCGAAGTCCCGGAACGAGCAGTCGGCCTGGAAGATCTCCATGGGCACCGGGAACAGCGGCGCCGACATCATGCCCTGGAGGGCCGAGCGCAGCGTGCGGCCCGGTCCCAGGTGCCCGGCCCACAGCCGCACGCAGCTGTCCGGATCGAAGGCCGGACCGAAGAAGGGCAGGCCGCAGATGTGGTCGAGGTGGCTGTGGGTCAGCAGCAGGTCGAGGTCGACCGGCCCCCGCCTCCGCAGCGCCTCGCCCAGCGGGCGGATGCCGGTGCCGGCGTCGAGCACCAGGAGCGCCCCGCCGCAGCGCACCTCCACGCAGGGCGTGTTGCCGCCGTAGCGCACGGTGTCCGGCCCCGGCGACGCGATGCTGCCGCGGACGCCCCAGAAGCGGACGGTGAAGGCCGGCCCTGCGGCGGGGCTTTCGGGAACGGTGGATTCCGTCATGGTCACACCAATTTGGCCGCCCCCCCGTCCCAAGTCGAGCGAAAAGCCAACCCCAAGGGTGGGTGGGCGGAACCGCCGGCCGCCGCCCTTCTGTGGAGGTGTCCCGTCCAATAAGATGTGGTAGGTTGGCAACAGCGCGCCGCTCGGTGTCCCGGAGCCTCCGCAACCGCTCGAAACCCGCCCAAAACCCCTTCCAAGACCCTCCTTCACCCGCCTGCGGACCCGATCGACGGATGGATCCTGACAAGCTCGCCAAAGTTCTCGCCATGGCCGAGTCGGAACACCAGGGAGAGGCGCTCTCCGCCCTGCGCGCCGCCCGCATCATGCTGTCGCGGGCCGGCCTGTCCTTCCGTGATCTGGCCCACGGCACCCGGCCGGCGAACGGTCAGCCGGCCCCGCCCCCCGCCGGGCCGGCCCCGCCCGCCGCCCAGCCCCCCGACCGTGCGCCGCCGCCCGACCAGCTCGTCCAGGGGCTGCGCCGCCAGGTGCGCGACCTGGAGCTGGAGATCGCCGGCCTGAAACGCCAGCTGGAGAAGACCAGCAGCGAGATGGAGCGCCAGCGCGACGAGGCCGACCGCTGGCGCAGGCTGGCCCGCGAGACCGCGGAACGGCTGTGGGACGTGGGCAAGGCGCTGGAGCGCCGGCACGTCCGCCACACCAAGGCGGACAAGCGGCGGGCCATCCTCGACCTGCTCCAGGATCCGGGCAGCGCGCTGCTGGCCGACCACGAGATCGCCCGCCGTGTCGGCGCCTCGGCCAAGGTGGTCGCCCACTGGCGCCGCCGCCTGGCCATCGTCGGGCGCAAAATCCGGCTGCTCCCGGTGGTGCCGCGCGGCCGCGGCCTGTGGAGCGGCGGGCGCGGCAAGGGCGCGTTGGCCCTGGACGGCCCGCGGCGGCGCTGGCTGGGCTGTCCGGTGGCGGTCACCATCGCCGACCGCTCCGGCCACGGCCCCTGGGGCGGAGCCACCCCCGGCCCGCATCACGGGACGAGGCGGTAGCCCCCGGGCTCGGTCACCAGGATCTCCGCGTTGGAGGGGTCGCGCTCCATCTTCTGGCGCAGCCGGTAGACATGGGTTTCCAGCGTGTGGGTGGTGACGGCGGCGTTGTAGCCCCACACCTCGCCCAGCAGCGCCTCGCGCCCGACCACCGCGCCGGCGGCGCGGTACAGGTGCTTCAGGATCGCCGTCTCCTTCTCGGTCAGGCGGATGCGGCGGCTGCCCGCCTCCTCCAGAAGCAGCTTGGCGGAGGGGCGGAAGCGGTAGGGGCCGATGGCGAGGACGGCGTCCTCGTTCTGCTCGAACAGGCGCAGCTGGGCGCGCAGCCGGGCCAGCAGGACGCCCAGCCGGAACGGCTTGGTCACACAGTCGTTGGCCCCGGAGTCCGGCCCCAGGATGGTGTCGGCGTCGGAACCGGCCGCGGCCAGCATGATGATCGGGCAGCGCAGGCCGTCGCGCCGCAGCCGGCGGCACAGGTCGCGCCCGTCCATGTCGGGCAGCCCCACGTCGAGCAGGATGGCGGCGAAATCCCCCTCCCGGGCCGCCGCCAGCGCCGTGGCGCCGTCGCCGGCGTCCGCCGTCTCGAACTCTTCGAGCAGCCGGAGCTGTTCGGCCAGGGACAACCGCAGAGCGTCGTCGTCATCGACCAGGAGGATGCGTTTTCTCGGCGTCATGCGGGAACGGTCAGCGGTGGCTTGCGGCGCGCGGACCTTACCACGGCGGCGGAGGGCTTGTCCCAAGCTCCGTCAGGGCGGCATGGTACAATCATTCCGGATCAAAAACGATCTTTGCGGCGGCGGCGTCAGGCGGGAAGGGCGGCGATCAGCCGTGCGATTCCCCCGGCGTCCGGCGGCGCCACCGAAACCCGCGCGGGCGGGAGACCCAGGGCCGCCACCTCGGCCGCCAGCGCGTCACTGGGCACCGCGACGGCGCGCATCAGCGCCAGCGTTCCTTGCTCCAGGTTGCGTCGCGCGGCCGCAGCACCCGCGTCGAGCGCGGGGTCGCGCCACAGCAGGCCGCCGACCAGGGCCACCAGGCGCACCCTCCGGTTGTCGATCGACAGGGCGGCGGCAACCCCGGGCAGGGCGAGGCCGTCCACCAGAACCAGGGCGCCGTCGGGCAGGCGCGACACCACGATGTCGGCGGCGAGGATGGCCGACTGGTCCACCCCGGGATAGTCGCCCGGCAGGGCGTGCAGGGCGATGGTCCGGCCGCCCGCCCGCAGCGCCTCGACCATGCGCGGCCCGTAGGCGTCCGGGCTCTGGGACGCCGGGATCAGACAATGCAGGGCCGGCTGTTCCGGCATGGTCGGGAATCCTTCTTGCTGGGGCCTGGCGGCGGGCCGGGGGCAGGATAGCGCAAGGCGCGGAAACGCGCACGGGGATGTCCGGATTCCGCCGTTGCGCGACCGGCAACGGTGTGGTCCGCGGGATTCGCTGGACAGGGGTGCGGCACCTGCGCTTTGCTTCCGGCGGCTTCCGCCCCATCTCCGGTCTTTCGTCATAGACAGCGCGCCGATGTACGCCGACCTCCATTCCGAACCCACCCGGCCTCTCGACGAGGCCGCCATGCGCGCGGTCGACCGGGCGCTGGCCGCCTTGCGCCGGGGCGAAGCGGTCGCCATCGCGACCGCCGACGGCAGCGTCGGCGCCGCCGTGTCCGTGGAGTCGGTGGCCACCGACGCGGTGGCCGGATTGAGGCGGCTGACCGGCGGGGAGCCGGTCCTGGCCGTCACCCGCCGCCGGGCCACCGTGCTGAGGCTGATGGAGGAGGGGACGGGCGTCGTCGCGCTGTCCCTGCCCGGCGGCCTGTCGGCCGAGACGACCCAGGCCCTGGCCGATCCCGAGCACCGCCCGCGGGACGGGCTGCCGCCCGGGCTGAGCGCCATGGCGGCGGAACCCGGCTCGCGCGAGGCGGCGGCGGTGGAGCTGGCCCGGCTGGCCCGGCTCCTGCC
>JAEZHQ010000103.1 GCA_023416455.1 Pseudomonadota bacterium
CAGCGGGAGGGCGGTGCCGGCCGCCGCGGCGCCGATCAGCAGGCCGCGCCGCGACAGCGCGCCCGGCCCCATGCCCAGTCGGAACTCCACCATGCTCCAGATCCTTCGTGTAGAACGGGTATATAAACACATATGAGTCGTTGAAGTGGACTCTTCGCCGGTCAAATGCACACGATGAGAGTATATTGTCAACCTGAAAACTAGATTTATAGCCCGGAGCCGGCCATAAACAACATACAAAATCAGCTAATTTCTACACCTATTATCTATTAAATTAGTAGATATATATTGACAGCAGCGGGCGCGCCCGCTGATATCGATGGCGGGTGAAGGCGTTCCTCTGCCGTCCCTCCGGGCCACCCCGGCACCGGCGCAGGGCCATGCCGCAATCCGTCCACGAACAAGGAGAGACATGATGGCTCGACGCCTGCGCGGAGCGTGGCTCGCAATGACGGTGGCCCTGGGGGTGGCGCTGCTTCCCGGCGCGGCGCGCGCCGAGCTGCGGGAGTTGAAGATCGTCGTTCAGTACGGGCTCGGCTATCTGCCGCTGATGATCGCCAAGAACCAGCGGCTGATCGAGAAGCACGCCGAGGCGCGCGGGATCGACCCGGTCACGGTCAGCTGGCACGTTCTGAGCGGCGGGGCCGCCACCAACGACGCCCTGCTGAGCGGCAACGCCCACATCGTCGCCGCCGGAATCGCGCCGCTGCTGACCATCTGGGACAAGACGCGCGGCGGGCTGAACGTCAAGGCCATCGCCGGGCTCGATTCCTCCGCCTACTGGCTGAACAGCAACAACCCCGCCGTCCGCAGCATCCGCGACCTGACCGACAAGGACCGCATCGCGGTCCCGGCGGTGAAGATCTCCATCAACTCGGTGGTCCTGCAAATCGCCGCCGAGAAGGAGTTCGGGCCGGGCCGCCAGTACGAGCTGGAGCCGCGGACCGTCGCCCTCAGCCCGCCGGAGGCCACCGCGGCGCTGATTTCCGGCAAGACCGAGATCACCGGGAACATCACCTCGCCGACCTACGGCTCGCTGCAACTGGCCCACCCCAACGTCCACCGCATCCTGAACTCCCGCGACGTGATCGGGGAGGCGACGCTGGTGCTCGCCTACGCCACGTCGGCCTTCTACGAGGAGAACCCGAAGCTGGCCGCGGCCGTCCTCGACGCGGTGCGCGACGGCCACGCGCTGATCGAGCGCGACAAGGCCGAGGCGGCGCGCATCTACCTCGCCGAGGAGGCGAGCAAGCTGAGCCATGCGGAGGTGGTGGCCCTGCTGGGCAACCCGGACGTCAGCTACTCTCTGGTGCCGCACAACACCGGCGTGATCGCCGACTTCATGCACCGGGTCGGCTCGCTGAAGAACAAGCCGGAGTCCTGGAAGGACTACGTCTTCCCCATCCTGCACGGCGAAGCCGGAAGCTGACGCTCCTGGTCGAAGGGGCGGCGGCGTCCGCCACCGCCCCCGGGAGACCGCGTCAGGACGGGAAGGCGCGGGTGTAGACCTTGCGGCAGGTGCCCTCGAAGATCTTGTAGCGGTCGTCGGCGTTCAGCCAGCCGATGCTCTCGATGACCGGCTTCAGGTCGTCGAAGTCGCGCCCGCTGGCCGGATCCAGCACGGTTCCGGTGCCCGGCCGCTCGGTGCCGAACATGACGTTGTCGGTGCCGATGACGGTGAACAGGAACTCCAGCGCCTCCTTGGAGTAGTTGCAGGTGTCGTAATAGAGCCGGCGCATCTTCTCGTCGAAGGTCAGCGCCTCCTTGCGCCGGAAGTTCCAGGCGCGGAAGCGGCCCATGTGGTAGGGGATGGCGCCGCCGCCGTGGGCGACGACGATCTTCAGCGTGGGGAAGTCCTCAAGGACCCGGGAGTCGAGCAGCGAGATGACCGCGATGCTCTCCTCGTTGATGAATTTCAGCGTGTAGGATTCGCGCGGGTGGCAGCAGCCCGCCGAATGGATCAGGGCGGGCACGTCCAGCTCGACCAGCTTTTCGTAGAGCGGATACCAGAACCGGTCGCCCAGGCCCGGCGGCGGGGTGCCGTCGCCCTCCATGGGGTCGGGGTTGAGCAGGCAGCCGACGAAGCCCAGCTCGGTGACGCAGCGGTCCAGCTCCTCCAGGCAGTTCTCCGGGCCGCTGTCGCGGAACTGCGGCAGGCCGGCGACGCCGCGGAAGCGGTCGGGGAACCGCTTGCACTGGATGTGGATCATGTCGTTGACCGCCCGCGTCCAGTCGCGGGTCACCGCCGCCGGCTTCAGCGAATGGAGCTGCGCGAAGGGGCGCGGCGACAGGAACTGGATGTCGGTGCCGACCTTGTCCATCATCTGGACCAGCGTCGCGGCGGTCTGGTGCAGAAGCTCGTGGTCGGGGTTGAAGGCGGTGTTGGGGTTGCTCCGGCTCGCCACGATGTCGGCCATGTAGCGGTAGGCCACGTCGGGCATGACGATGTGGGCGTGGCTGTCGATGATCATGGTTCAGCGCTCCTGCACGACGGCGATGATTTCGAGTTGGACCAGCATGCCGGCGGGAAGGTCGAGCACGATGGCGTGGCGGGCCGGGCGGTTGTGGGGGTCGGGGAAATGCTCCGCCCACTCGGCGTTGACGTGGGCGCGCATGCTGTTGTCCTTGATGAAGACGGTGAGGTGGCCGATGTCCTCCAGCGTGCCGCCGCCCGTCTCCACCAGCGCCTTCATGTTCTGGAAGGCGTAGCGGGCCTGGAGGGCCGGGTCCTCCGGCAGGGTCCCGTCGTCGGGATTCTGGCCCATGATGGCGGAGGAGAAGATCATGTTGCCGACGCGCGCCCCCATGGGGATCGGCGCGCTGTGCCTGGCGTTGGGCAGTTCCAACGACTGCCGGCGCTGTGTCATGGGTTGTTCCTCCCTGTCGATTGTGGTTCCGGCGTCCTGCGGCCGGCGCATGGACGCTTCCTCTCGCCCATTGCTTCGCAATGCGCTGCCGGTGTCAGTCGCGCCGGGTTTGCAGCGTGTGGTAGCCGACCGCCGCCCGCGCCTCGCGCAGGGACGCGCCCTGGAGGATGGCGGCGCGGATGCGCTCCTCGGCCTCGTGGACCTCGTGGGCGACCGCCAGAACGGCGTCGATGCGCGCGGCCGGGACGCAGACCAGGCCGTCGCCGTCGCCCTTCAGCCAGTCGCCCGGCTCGACCCGGACGCCGCCGATGGAGACCGGCACGCCGGTGGCGTCGACCCGCACCCGGTCCTTGCCGGTGCGCATCCAGTTGCCCCGGCTGTAGAGCGGGTAGTTCAGCTCGATGCTGCGGTCGACGTCGCGGCAGACGCCGTCGATGACGGTCCCGGCGACGCCCCGCCGCGACGCGGTGGAGGTCAGCAGGTCGCCCCACACCGTGGCGTCGAGCCGCCCGGCGTTGTCGAGCACCACCACCTCGGCCGGCCCCAGGTCGTCGATGTAGTCGCCGACCGTGCCGCGGTCCTGTCCGACCGGGCCGTAGCGCAGCGTCCAGGCCCGCCCGGCCAGGCGGAAGCCGCGGTCCAGCGGCATGATGCCCAGGCACTGGCCGGGAATGCCCAGCCGGTCCAGCGCGTCGCTGATGTCGGTGCAGCTCAGGGCGGTGAGGGAGTCGAGGCGGTTCCTGTCGTTGCTCATGTCCTGTCCCCGGCTTCGCTGACGGCCGTGCCGGCGGCGCCGGTCAGCATGGTTTGGCCGGTCAGCATGGTTTCGTAGGTGGCGCCCATGGCCTCGGTCAGCGGCCGGCCGTTGCGGACCGCGTCGGCGATCAGCCGCTCGCGCCCGGCGATGGCCTCGGCGGCGGCGATCACCGCCTCGGCGTCGGCCCGGGCGATGAAGAGGACGCCGCTGGCGTCGGCGATGACGAGATCGCCGGGCGCCACCGGGACGCCGCACAGCGTCACCGGCACGTTCCAGGCGATCTCGCGGATGCGGCCGCGGGCGGTGACGGGCACCGCGTTGCGGCCCCACAGCGCCACGCCGTAGGCCCGCGTCTCGTCGAGGTCGCGGCAGGCGCCGTCGATGACCACGCCCTCCGCCCCCCGCGTCGCCGCCCCCAGCGACAGGATGCCGCCCCAGCCGGCGACGTCGGTCCGCCCGTCGTGGGCGATGACGATGACCGTTCCGGGACCGCTGGCGTCCACCGCGGCGGTGCACAGGTGGCGGGTGGGGGTGCCGGCGGGGACCGGATGGCCGGCCGGGCCGAGCTGGACCGTGACGGCGGTGCCGGCGACCGTCCTCGACCCGCTGAGCGGGGCGAGGCCGGCGGCGAAGCCCGTCCGGCCCAGCCGGTCGAGCGCGTCGGACACGGCGCAGCTGTCGAGCCGCGACAGGCGCTCCACAAGTGCGGTCACGGATGCGGTTGCGGTTGCGGTTGCGGGGGCGGCGGTCATGCGCCTTCTCCCGGCTGCCGGGGCAGCCCGTAGATGTCCATGGTGGTCTCGCCGCGGGCCAGCCGGGCCAGGATCTCCCGCTCGGCGTGGTCGCGGGCGATGGCGTTGCGGACCGCGGCGGCGGCCTGGGCGGCGGGCAGAACGACCACGCCGTCGCCGTCGCCGACCACGAGGTCGCCGGGCCGGACCGTGATGGCGCCGATGGACACCGCCGTGCCGAGCGCGCCGTCGCCCTCCGGATCCTTTCCGGTGCCGCGGATGCAGACGGCGTGGGCGAAGACCGGGAAGCCGGCCTCGGCCAGGGCGGCGGCGTCGCGCACGCCGCCCTCGATGACCAGCCCGCCCAGCCGCCGGGCCTGGGCGGCGCGGGTCATGATCTCCCCCCAGTAGCCGAACTCGGTGGCCCCGCCGGTGGCAACGACCAGAACGTCGCCCTCGGCCGCCGCGGCGATGGCGCGGTGGAGCCAGAGGTTGTCGCCGCCGGGCGAGCGCACCGGGAAGGCGCGGCCGGCCACCCGCATGGCGGGGGACAGCGGCTTGATGGCGGAGGGCAGGGCGCCGATCTTCCCCGCCGCCTCGTGCAGGCTGGCGGTGCCGGTCGTCGCCGCGGCGTCCAGAATGTCCTGGTCCAGCATGGTGCCCGTCCTCACGACCATGTGGCGAAGGTCATGCCGCAGCCGGTCCCCGCCGGCGAGCGGTAGCCCGGGATGTAGTCCACCAGCTCCATGCTCTTGTCCTCCAGGGCGCCGGCCGCGACCACCCAGTTCAGGATTTCCGACGATCCCGATTGCAGCTTGTCCATGGGCAGGGTGCGCAGGGTCTCGGCGTCCTTCTCCGCCATCGCCCGGATGACCTTGCGGTCGAGATCCTCGTCGATGACGAAGTGGCTGAGCCCGCCCGAGGCCACGATGGCGACGCGCCGGTCCTCGGGCCAGCTCTCCACCGCGGCCCGGATCGCCTGGCCCAGCGCGTAGCAGCGCCGCGCGGTCGGCTGGTTGGGCGGGAAGTAGGTGTTCACCAGGACCGGCACCATGGGGATCAGGCGGTCGGGGTCCATCAGCCGGCGCCGCACGAAGGTCCAGGCGTGGCCGAGCGAGCGGCCCTCCGGCTGGCGGGTGAACTGGGCGACGTCGAACTCGGCGTCGATGAGGTGGCGGACCATCCATTGGGCGAGCGCCGGCTCGCAGCGGTAGGCTTCCGGCGCATCGGCGTGGACCGCCCAGCGGCCGGCGCGGTGGGACGGCGCCAGCCCCTCGGGCGAGCCGGGCAGGTCCCAGATCTCCGCCCCCATGAAGACCGAGAAGGCGGGGAGGCAGTCGTCCAGGAACAGCTCGTGCTGGTCGTCGCCGACGATCACCACGACGTCGGGAGCGGCGTCCCGCAGCACCCGGCCCAGCCGGGCGATGGCCTCCTGGGTGGCGTCGTACTTGCGGGCCCACGCCTCCTCGGTGAGCTGCCCGGCCATCCAGGCGGGGGCGGCCGCCTCCAGCCGCTCGTAGGGGGTGCGCTTGCGGTCGAGCTTGGCGTGCTCGGCCCACCATTCGGGCTTGACGTTGCATTGCGTGCTGTGCGCGGTGCCCAGACCGAGGACGATCTTGGCCATCGGACATCTCCGTTCTTTGAAATCGGGGACAGGAAAGGTCAGGAGGCACGGCTGTCGGCCAGCGCCGCCGGCTCGGGGGGCGCTGCCGGCTGGGTGGGCTCCGCCGGCTCGGGGGCCTCATCCGCCGAAGCGGGACGGGCAAGCGCGCGCCAGTCGGTCGATTTGGGCACGATGCCCTCGAAGGAGCGGATGCTCGGGCGCGGCACCCCGTCGGCGGACCCCAGCGCCGGCGCGCCGTCCAGGAAGGCGCGCACCGCGTCCACCATCATGCGGCGGAACTGGACGATGGCGACGTCGCTGGCGCCCAGTATCTCCTTGCTGCGGTCGGCGACGGCGCCCATCGTCTCCCACATCGCCATGTCCTGGGTCGGGATGCCGTAGATGCCGGTGAAGTTGCCCAGCCGCATCGCCTTGCGGTCCTGGAGGTAGCGGTTCTCCAGGGTCCGTTTCTTGCGGTAGTTCTCGTCGAGGTCGATGCCGACCCGCGCCCCCATCAGCTTGCGGAAGGCTTCCTGGTCGATGCCTTCGCCCTCGCTGAAGCTGACGAAGTAGAACATGGTGTTGGTGTCGTCCATGGGCACCGAGAGCTGGGCCAGCGCGTAGCGGTTGTTGGGCGGGATCAGCACGGTCAGGGGGGCGACGAAGACGGTGATGCGGACGTAATCGTGGGTGTCGGCGTCGACGATCGGCCGGCGGATGGCGGCGTAGCGCATCCCGAACGCGGTCGGCTCGACCTGGAGGCGCGGCGCCTTGTCGGTCGAGGGCCGCGACAGGCCGTTGGCCCCGGCGGTCGTCTGCGCCACCTTGCCGGGGCGGATGTTGGAGGAGTGCAGGGTGGAGGAATGGGCGGAGTCGATCGCCCCCTCCAGGACCTGCGCCCAGTTGGCCGCCACATGCATCTTGACGATTCCGACCCGGGTGGTCGGCGAGCGCAGCCAGGGCGGCGGGCGGAACTCCGGCGTTTCCGCGGGGTCGCCCATGTAGACCCACACGAAGCCGCCGGCCTCGCGGGTGGGATAGGCGGTGTGGCGGACCCGCTCCTTCAGGCGGCTTTCCGGCGGCTCGGACGGCATGTCGGTGACCTTGCCCTCCACGTCGAACTTCCAGCCGTGGTAGAGGCAGCGCAGCCCGCACTCCTCGTTGCGGCCGAACAGCAGCGAGGCGCGGCGGTGGGGGCAGTATTCCCCGATCACGCCCAGCCGGCCGTTGCTGTCGCGGAAGGCCAGCAGATCCTCGCCGAGCAGGCGCAGGCGCACGGGATCGCCGTCCGGCTCCGCCACCTCCTCCGACATGCAGGCGGGAATCCAGTAGCGCCGCATCATCCGGCCCATCGGCGCTTCGCCCTCGACCCGGCACAGCAGCTCGTTCTCTTCGGAGGTCAGCATGGTCTCGGCTCCTGCATTTAGATATCTAAGTCATTGCGGCGGACGGCGCCGCGCGGGAGGGGGCGGGGGCGGGCCTTCAGCCCCGGTGGTGCAGGCGGCGGTCGATCCACAGAAGGACCGAGCTGAGTGTCGCCGCGGCCAGGATCAGGATCAGCGTCACCGCGGCGACGGCGGGGAAGTCGGCGAGCCCGATCGCCCCCATCAGCATCGACCCCAGCCCATGGCGGGAGGCGAACATCTCGCCCAGCACCACCCCCAGCAGCGTCACCGACAGCCCGATGCGGATGCCGGAGAAAATCTCCGGGAAGGCCGCCGGCAGCAGCAGGTGGAAGAAGCGGGCGCGGGGCGACAGGTTGTGCATCTGGCCGACCCGCAGGTAGATGGGCGCGATGTTGCGCACGGCCCCCATGGTGAAGAGGGTGATCGGCACGATGCCGTGGATGACCCCGAAGGCCACCTTGGCCGACAGCCCGAGGCCGCAGATGGTCAGGATGATCGGGTAGAGCGTGACCTTGGGAAGCGACGCCACCGAGGCCAGCATCGGCTCGGCCGTCTCGAAGGCGGCGCGGCTGGCCCCCAGCCACACCCCGGCAAGCAGGCCGAGCACCACGGTGATGGCGCTGGCGTAGGCGAAGGCCAGCGCGGTGGCGTTGACGTGGGCCCAGAAGCTCGGGCGCTCGGCCAGCACGGCGATGTGGCGGATGGTCTCCAGCGGCGGGACGATCAGCCGGGCGCCGACGACCAGGCTGGCGGCCTGCCAGAGCAGCAGCAGACCGGCGATGACCAGGCAGAAGTCGGCGGTGTCGCGGATCCGTCTCATTCGGCCCTCCGTCCCAGCGCCCGCGCCGCGAACCAGCGCTCCGGCACGCTCAGCAGCGCGTTGATGACGACGACCACGATCATGACCAGCAGCATCAGGCCGTACATCCGGGGAACGTTGAAATTGTCGTAGGCGAAGGCGATCTCGTAACCGACCCCGGCCGCGGCCATCAGGAACTCGCTGCCGATCACGCCGATGAAGGAATAGGCGATGACCAGCTTGATCCCCGGCAGCAGGTTCGACGCCACCGCCGGCAGCTGGAGGTGGACGACCCGCTGCCACCAGGTGAACTGGTGCATGTGGGCCAGCTTCAGCAGCACGCGGGGGACGCGGTCGAGGGAGTCCATGGAGGCGATGATCATGCTGACGATGGCGTTGAAGACCGCCGTGATGATGATCGGCCCCGGTCCCAGCCCCATGACCGCCGCCAGCCCCGGGTAGAAGGCGAAGACCGGGATGGCGTAGTAGCTGCCCAGGATCGGCGCCACCGCCGAGCGCAGCCGCGGGAAGGAGTGGATGAGCAGGCCGATCAGGAATCCGGCGACCGTCGCCACCACGACCGCCACGGCGACCGCCAGGAAGGTCCGGGCCATGTCGTGGTAGATGGCCTCCTCCTGGAGCAGGCCGGCGAGCGCCGCCGCCATCCGGCTCGGCGGGACCATGGTGTTGGGGTCGATGATGCCGGAGCGGCAGGCCGCCTCCAGAAGGGCGACGACGCCGCCCACCACCAGAAGGCGCCGGCGCCGCGCTTGGTTGGTCCGCCTGGTCATCGGCCTACTCCCTGCCGCCGCCGAGCGAATGGTTGAGCGCCTTCATGGATTCCGCGCGCAGCACGCTCCACAGGCGGCTGGACAGGGCGCCGTAGTCGGGGTTGGAGACGATGGTGCTGTCGCGGCCCCGCGGCCAGCCGGTCTCGACCAGCTCGATGAAGCGGCCCGGCCGCGCCGACATGGCGCCGACGCGGTCGGACAGCATCGCCGCCTCGTCCAGCGCGTGGGTGATCAGCACCACCGTGGCGCCGGTCTCCCGCCACAGCCGCAGCAGCTCGTCCCCCATCAGCAGCCGGGTCTGCGCGTCGAGCGCCGCGAAGGGCTCGTCGAGCAGGATCAGACGGGGCTTCATCACCAGCGTGCGGGCGATGCAGGTGCGCTGGCGCATGCCGCCCGAGAGCTGGTTCGGGTAGGCGCGGGCGAAGGCGGACAGCCCCATGAAGCTCAGCGCGTAATCGACCAGCCTCTTGATCTCCGCCGGGTCGGTGCCCTTCCGGCGCAGGCCGAAGGCGACGTTCTCCCAGACGTTGAGCCAGGGCAGCGAGGCGTCCTGCTGGAACACCGCGCCGATGCCGTCGGGCACGGTGCCGCCGACCACCGGCCGGCCCTCGAAGCGGACGGTACCCTCGGTGGGGGGGAGCAGCCCGGCCAGCACGTCCATGAAGGTGGACTTGCCGCAGCCCGACGGGCCGATCACCGAGAAGAACTCGCCCTTGCGGATCGGCAGGGTGATCGGCCCCAGCACCGGGAGTTCGCCGGTGCCGTCCACCGCCGGGAAGCTGCGGGTCAGCCCGACGCACTCCACATGCGCCTCGGCCTCGGCCGGCGCCTCGACCGCCTGGGAAGCGGTGATCAGGCGCATCGTCACCGCCTCCCCGGGCCGGCCGCCGGCGCGCTGCCTGGGCGCGCGGGCGACGGCCGGAGGCTCTTGTGCCTCCCGGCCGCGGCGGGAACGCGCGGCGTGGCTGGAACGGCGACGGTTGTCCGCCTCATGCAATGTCCTCCCCTGTCCCTGTCGGATCGTCGTGGCGGCGCCCGCCGCACCGTTGGCCGGTGTCCTGGCCGGGGCGCCTTTAATGTAGATATCTAATTTAAAATGCTAGGTCAGGCGATCATCGGTGTCCACAGCAATCTCCAAGGCTAGTCAAAAAAACGGCGTCAATTCGACCACTTATTATTTAAGGAAATTTCCCGATATATGAAGAATGGCCTATGATTTTAAAGAAGAGTGGCAGCGTTTCAAAATACAGGCGATGCGCATCGGGGCCGCCGGGGCATCCCTCCCCCGCCGGGGCGGGCGGGGGAGGGGGTGCGGCTCCGCCGGTCAGTTGGACTTGGCCTGGAGGTCGGCCGGCAGCAGCGTGGTGTCGATGATGGCGGCGAGGTCGTAGTCCTCCGGCACCTCGCCGACCAGATGCAGGCCGTGCACGGTCTGCTGGAGCGCCGTCATCTCGATGTCGCCCGGGCTCCAGTAGTTCTCCTTGGCCAGCGCCACCACGACCTGCCGCGCGATGGCGGGATCGAGGCTCTCGTAGTACTTGACCAGGATGTCCGCCGCCTCCTCCGGGTTCTGGAGCGCGAACTCCACGCCCTTGCGACGGCCGGCGATGATCGCCTTGATCTTGTCGCCCTGGGTCCTGATGGCGTCGGTGGAGGCGATGCCGACGGTCTGGAGCATCGGCGGCAGCACGTCCGAGGCACGGCCGATGCTGCGCATGTGGCCGCTGACCTTGGTCCACAGCGGCTCCAGGATGAAGCCGATCTGGACCGAATCGTTCTGGATCGCCTGGAGGACGGCGGCCTGGTTGCCGATGGCCGGGCGCTGCACGGAGTCGCGCGGGATCCCGGCCTTCTCCAGCATCATGGAGGAGAGGATGTCGGTGTTGGACTTGGCGCTGGTCAGGCCCCACTTCTTGCCGACCAGATCCTTCAGCGAATGGATGTCGCTGTCGGGGCGCACCACCAGCACGAAGTCGGAGATGGTGCGGACGGCGCCGTTGACGATCTTGATCGGCAACCCGGACTTGATCGCCGCGATGGCGGCCGACGGCGCCACCTCCCCGTAGGCAAGATCGCTGGCCATGATGTTGCGCACGGTGGTGCCGCCGCCCTTGGCGCCGAGGATGCCGGTGATGTCGATGCCGGCCTCCTTGAAGAAGCCCTTGTCCATCGCCACGGCGTAGGGAACGCCGAGCATGATCTCGCCCCAGTGGGTGACGTTGATCTGCTCGGCCTTCGCCGGCAGAAGGGGCGCGGCCAGAAGGGCCATCGCCAGCAGCAGGATTTTCCTCATTCGGTCTCTCCTCCCATGCGGCGCGGACCCAACGGGAGCGCCAGCGTTTGATCGACGGTGCGGTCCGTTCACGCCCGGACGGGGCGGCGGCCGTCTTGCCGTGCCTTGGCCGGGCTTGCGGTGCCGCCCGCCCTGGGAAGGCGGGACCGCGCGGGAGCCGGCATCCTCAATTTATCGTAGATATCTAAGTATAAGATAAGCGGCACAAACTGTTTTGTCTACCAGCAATCCTGACTCCTGCCTATCTCAAAGGTCGAGCGTCAGGGTGCCGGAACGGGCGCGCGACACGCATATGATGATGTGCGAGCTGCGCTCGTCCGGACTGAGGACGAGGTCGCGGTGGTCCGCCTCGCCGTCGGCCAGCCCGGTCAGGCAAGCCCCGCAGGACCCGCTCTCGCAGGAGCTGGGCAGGCACAGGCCCTCGGCGCGCAGGGCTTCCAGGATGCTGACTCCCGCCGGCACCTCGACGGTCCGGCCGCTGTGGGCGAGACGCACGGTGAAGGGCCGGTCCTCCGAGGCGCCGGGCGTCGCCGGACTGGTGCCGAAATCCTCGAAATGCACCGCCGTGTGCGGCCAGTGGCCGGTCATGTCGCGCACCGCCTGCATCATCGGGCGCGGGCCGCAGCAGTAGAGATGGGCGTTGCGCCGCCGCGTCTCCACCACCGGCCAGAGGTCGAGCGCGCAGGCCGGGTCGCCGCCGTCGTGGTGCAGGCGCACGGCCCCCGCCAGATCGGGGGCCGTCAGCGCCTCGCGGAAGGCGGTCACCGCCGGCGAGCGCGTGCAGTAGTAAAGGGAGAAGGAGCCGCCGGTGGCGCGCAGCCGGTGGATCATCGACAGGATCGGCGTGATGCCGATGCCGCCGGCGATGAAGATGTGGTGGTCGGCATCCTCCGCCAGCGGAAAGTCGTTGCGCGGCGCCGACACCGGCAGGAGGTCGCCGACCCGGGTCCCGTCCACGAGGCTGATCGAGCCGCCGCGCCCCTGCGCCTCGCGCTTGACCGCGATGACGTAGCGGTCGCGCTCGGCCGGGTCGTTGCACAGGGAATAGCGGCGGATCGATCCGTTCGGCACCCGCACCGACAGGTGGGCGCCCGCGGTGAAGGGCGGCAGCTCGCCGCCGTCGGGGGACACCAGCTCGAACGCGACGATGCCGTCGGCCAGCCGCGCGATGTCCCGCACGCGCAGCGTCGTCAGGTCGATGCCGGCGATGTCTTCGGCCATGCTTTCGGTCCTCGGCAGAAAGGGCGTGGATGGAGGAGGGAGGCGGCGCGGGCGGGAGCCCCGGACCCGCGCGGCGATCGGCCCAATTGTTCGTGTCGCCAACCATTGACAAAACTTAGACGTCTAAGTTAGTCTGTTCAAGAGAAAACCGACGGCCGGGCCGGATTTTCGGAAGCCGCCCCTCACCGCGGCCGGCCCAGGCGAAAGGCCCCATCCGTGACGATGCTTGCGACGATGCCCGACGGCGGGACTCTGCTCGTGGCGCTGGCCTGCGCGGTCGCCGTCCTGTTCGGCGGCGTGGTGAAGGGGGCGACCGGCGTCGGCCTGCCGATGATCGCCGTGCCGCTGATGCTCCAGCTGGTGCCGGCGCCGCTGGCGATCACGCTGATGGCGGTGCCGGTGCTGGCGAGCAACCTGCTGCAACTCGACGACCGCCGGCTGGTGGCGGGGGCGGTGGCGCGCTTCTGGACGCTGCTTCTGGCCCTGCTGGTGGCCACGGTGGTCGGGGCCAACGCGCTGGCGGCGGCGTCGGCGCGGGCCATGAACATCGGGCTGGGGCTGGTCACGGTGGGGATGGCGGTCATGCAGATGCGCCAGGGGACGGGGCCGCGCCGGCCGGTGCGGAACGAGCGGCTGCTGTCGCCCGCCGTCGGGCTGGTGGCCGGGCTGCTGGGCGGGATCTCCTCCTTCGCCGGGCCGCCGCTGCTCGCCTATCTGCTGCGGCTGGAGCTGGCCAGCCACGCCTTCGTGGTGACCATCTCGCTGTTCTACATCTGCGCCGCCGTCCCGCTCTACGTCAGCCTGATCGCCCACGGCGCGGTGGAATGGCCGGCGCTGGTCGCCTCGCTGGCTCTGGTCGCGCCCGCCTATGGCGGGCTGCTGATCGGGCGGCGGCTGCGCCGGACGCTGGACGAGCGGCAGTTCCGCGGCCTGATCATCGCCGTCCTGATGACGAGCGGGCTCGGGCTGCTCGTCAAGGCCGCGCTTGCCTGAGCGGCCTCCCGGCCAAGGACGGGCCGCCATCAACCACGAACAGGGGAGCGAGACAGCATGACCGAACGCAGGGTGAGGCTCGGTGTCGCCGGGCTGGGGCGCGGCTTCATGGCGATGCGGGCGACGCTGGCCCGCCACCCGCGGGTCGTCCTGGCCGCCGCCGCCGACCCGCGGGAGGAGGCGCGCCACCGCTTCCGCACCGACACCGGGGCTCCGGCCTACGCCACCGTGGAGGCGCTGTGCGCCGACCCCACGCTGGACGCCGTCTACATCGCCACGCCGCACCAGTTCCATGCCGCCCACGTCGCCCTGGCGGCGGCGGCCGGCCGGCACATTCTGGTCGAGAAGCCGATGGCCCTGACCATGGAGGACGCCGCCGCCATGATCGCGTCCGCCGAGGCGGCCGGCGTCCACCTGATCGTCGGCCACACCCATGGCTTCGACGCGCCCATCCTGCGCGCCCACGCGCTGATCGCGAGCGGGGCGTTCGGCGCGGTGCGCATGATCACCGCGCTGAACCACACCGACTTCCTCTACCGCCCGCGCCGGCCGGAGGAGCTGGATACCGCGCGCGGCGGCGGCGTGATGTTCAACCAGGCGCCCCATCAGGTGGACATTGTGCGGCTTCTGGGCGGCGGGCTGGTGCGCAGCGTGCGCGCGGTCACCGGCGCCTGGGATCCCGCCCGGCCGACCGAGGGCGCCTACACCGCCCTGCTGACCTTCGCGAACGGGGCCGCCGCCAGCCTGACCTACAGCGGCTATGCCCATTTCGACAGCGACGAGTTCTGCGGCTGGGTCGGCGAAAGCGGCCAGCGCAAGGATCCCGACGCCTACGGGCAGGCCCGCCGCCTGCTCGGCCGCGTCGGCCGCCCAGAGGCGGAAGCGGACTTCAAGAGCACGCGCATCTACGGCGGCCCCGACGAGCCGCCCGGTGCCTTTCCCGAGGACCCGCCCTTCCACCAGCATTTCGGCCTGGTCCTGGTGGCCTGCGACCGTGCCGATCTGCGCCCGATGCCGGCCGGCGTGGCGATCTACGGCGATGGCGAGCGGCGCGTCGAGCCGCTTCCGCCGCCGGCGGTGCCGCGCGCCGAGGTGCTGGACGAGCTGTGCGCGGCGGTGCTCGACGGCCGCCGGCCGCTGCACGGGGGCGCCTGGGGGGCGGCGACGCTGGAGGTCTGCCTGGCCATCCTGCGGTCGGCGCGCGAGGGCCGGGAGGTCACGCTCCGCCATCAGGTTGCGGTTCCCGGCCAAACGCCTATTGTCAATGGCGCGTTACCGGAGGCGCGGCCGTCGGGCGGCGGTGCCGGGTGATGCGCCGCGGCGCCGGCGGGGTGGGCGGCCCGTCCATCAGGGTTCGGGGTTGTCAGGAAAGCAGGGGTGGGGGAGTGACGGGTTCGGAGAAGACGTTGCCGGCCGGGCAGGACGACCTGGACGGCCTGGAGGGGCCGGACGGCCTGGAGGGTCCGGACGACCCGGCGACCGGCGCCGCCGGCCACGAGTGGCGGGAGGCCGTTCCCAACGACCGGCTGGCGCATCTGGTCAAGGACGCGCTGCGCGGGCTGTCGCGCGGGTTGCAGATGCGGCTCACCGAGCACGACGTGTCCTTCGGCCACTGGACCTTCCTGCGCATCCTGTGGGAGGAGGACGGGCTGACCCAGCGCGGGCTGAGCGAGCGGGCCGGGCTGATGGAATCGACGACCTTCTCCGCGCTGGTCGCCATGGAGAAGCTCGGCTACGTGGTCCGCCGCCATCTGCCGGAGAACCGCAAGAAGGTTCATGTCTTCCTCACCGAGGAAGGCCGCGCGCTCAAGGACAAGCTGGTTCCGCTGGCCGAGGAGGTCAACGCCATCGCGGTGCGCGGGGTCGATCCCGCCGACGTCGCGGCGACCCGGCGCACGCTGGTGGCCATGGTGCGGAACCTGATCGCCGACGAGGCGGAAGGGCTCAAGGCGCAACGCCGGATGCCCTCCACCCGCCAGGTGTCCCGCATCATCGACCGTTCCCAGCGCCAGCGCAGCGGCGCCAAGGCCGCCGGCCGGATCCGGCCGCCGAAGGCGCCCTGAGCCGGTCCCCCTCCACGCCCCAAACCGACGATCCCTCCTCATGACCGAGACTGGCCTGCCGGTCCCCCGGCGCCACTGGGCCATGGCCACCATGGCCCTGTCGCTGACGCTGGCGGTGCTGGACGCCGCCGCGGTCGGCGTGGCGCTGCCGACCATCGCCCGCGACTTCGGGATCGACCCCGCCCGCTCCATCTGGGTGGTCAACGCCTACCAGCTCGCCGTCGTGGTGCTGCTGTTCCCCCTCTCGTCGCTGGCCGAGATCGTCGGCTGCCGCCGCGTCTACTGGGGCGGCCTGGCGGTGTTCACGCTGGCCTCGCTGGCCTGCGCCACCGCCGATTCGCTGGCCATGCTGATCCTGGCCCGCGTCTTCCAGGGGTTCGGCGCCGCCGGCACCATGAGCGTCAACCTCGCCCTCCTGCGCTTCATCTTTCCGCCCGACCGGCTGGGGCGCGGCGTCGGCTTCTACGCGCTGATCGTCGCCACGGCCTCGGCCACCGGGCCGACGGTGGGGGCCTTCGTGCTGTCGCTGTCGTCGTGGCACTGGCTGTTCGCGGCCAACGTGCCGCTGGGGCTGGTGGCCCTGCTCGCCGCGCGCACGCTGCCGGACACGCCGCGCGCGCGGCGCCCCTTCGACCTCGCCAGCGCCGGGCTGAACGTCCTGACCTTCGGGCTGCTGATCGACGGGCTGGCCCGGGTCGGCGGGCCGATGCCGGCGGCCGCACTGGCCGAGCTGGGCGCCGGCGCGCTGTGCGGCGCGCTGCTGGTGCGCCGCCAGCGCGGCCGCCGCTCGCCGATGCTGCCCGTCGACCTTCTGCGCCTGCCGATCTTCGCCCTGTCGGTGGCGGCGTCGGTTTGCTCCTTCACCGCGCAGAGCCTCGCCCTGGTGTCGCTTCCCTTCTACCTCCAGCACGAGCTGGGCCGGACGGCGGTGGAAAGCGGGCTGCTGATCACCCCCTGGCCGGCGGCGGTGGCGCTGGTGGCGCCCTTCGCCGGGCGGCTGGCCGACCGCCACGACGCCGGCCTGCTGGGGGGGATCGGGCTGACGCTGTTCGCCGCCGGACTTCTGTCCATCGCCCTGCTGCCCGACCAGCCGGCGGCGGCCGACATCGCCTGGCGCATGGTGCTGTGCGGTCTGGGCTTCGGCCTGTTCCAGTCGCCCAACAACCGGGTGATGGCGAGCAGCGCCCCGCGCGAGCGCAGCAGCGGGGCCAGCGGCATCCAGGCCACCGCGCGGCTGCTGGGCCAGGCCACGGGTGCGGCGCTGGCGGCCATCGTGTTCGCCCTGGCCGGCGCGTCGGGGATGGGCGGGGCATCCGGAGCGGCCGCTGCCGTCGGGCTGGCCAGCGCCTTCGCCGCGGTCGCCTGCGTGGCCAGCCTGCTGCGCCGCAACATTGGTGCACGAAGAAACTAGGCGGCTATCCAGATTGTCTCTGGACAGGATTGTTTGCGCCGCGTACTATAAAACTTAGATATCTATGATGTTGGACGCCCGGTCTCCGCCGGCCGCCGCTTCGCCTCCCCGGGGGGGCGACGCGGGCCGTGCCGTGCGCGCTGCGCCGCCGGGGTTGGACGCGGGCCGGAGCGAAAATCCGAAAGAATCGGGGAGGACGTTGATGCTGTCCAGGGAAGACAACGAACTGTTGTGCCGCATCGAGGGCGACGCGCCCATGGGGCGCATGCTGCGCCACCACTGGGTGCCGGCCTGCATGTCGGAGGAGCTGCCCGAACCCGGCGGCAAGCCCAAGCGGCTGCGCCTGTTCGGCGAGGATCTGGTGGCCTTCCGCGGCGACGACGGCGCGGTCGGCGTGATGGAGGAGCTGTGCCCGCACCGCCGCGCCTCGCTGGCGCTCGGCCGCAACGAGAATTGCACGCTGCGCTGCCTCTATCACGGCTGGGCCATCGACCGCGAGGGCAATGTCACCGACATGCCGTCGGAGCCGCCGGGCAGCGCCTTCCGGAGCAAGGTCAGGCACACCGCCTATCCGGCGGTGGAATCCGGCGGCTTCGTCTGGGCCTACATGGGCGACCGGGCGACGATGCCGGAATTCCAGCCGCCGCCCTGGGCGGACAAGCCGGACAACAGCATCGCCATCGCCAAGATGCACGAGGAGGCCAACTGGGTGCAGAGCGTCGAGGGATCGATCGACTCCGCCCACTCCTCCACCCTCCATTCCTCCAGCATCCGCAGCGACGCGACCGTCACCGGGTCGACCGACCGCGGCGGCGCCGACCGCTTCCTCCTGGTCCGGCCGTCGGTGGACAAGGCGCCGCGCATCCAGGTGCAGCACACGCAGTACGGCTTCCGCTACGCCGCCATCCGCACGCCGATCCGCAACGCCGACACCACCGACTATGTCCGCGTCACCGTCTACATCGCCCCCTTCGTCACGCTGATCCCGCCCCACGACACCTGGCGGTCGGCCCAGGTCTTCGTGCCCATCGACGACCACAACACGATGTTCTACTTCGTCGCCTGGAGCGACCGCATCCTGCTGGAGACGGAGCGCTGGCGGCGCGACAACCACGCCCGCCCGGGCATCGACCTGGACGAGAATTTCCGCAAGCTGCGCAACCGCGGGAACGACTATCTCCAGAACCGCCTGCTGATGAAGCTGGGCGACTTCACCGGGATCGAGGGCATTCCCAACCAGGACATGGCGATGCAGGAGACCATGGGCTCCATCGTCGACCGCAGCCGGGAGAATCTGGGGGCCAGCGACGTCGCCATCGTCCGCTTCCGCCAGATGATGCTGAACGGCGTCCGGGCCTTCATGGAGGGGGCGCCGGCGCTCGGTGCGGAGGAGCCGCGGCTGCCCCCGGCCCGCATCCGCTCCTTCGAGGGGATCGTCGAGAAGTCGGCCTCCTGGCGCGACTTCGCGGTCAGCGAGGAGGAGAAGGCCGGCTTCCGCGACCTCGGCGCGGTGCTGCGCCGGCGCGCCGGCTGACCCCCGGTCCCGATCCCCGCCTTCCTGTACAAGAACGACGAGGACCACGATGTCCTGGATGATCGGCATCGACACCGGCGGCACCTTCACCGACGTCATCGCGCTGGACCGGGCGACCGGCCGGCTGCGCACCATCAAGACCCCCTCCATGCCGCACGACCCGTCGGAAGCGGTGCTGAACGGCATCGCCGCCTTCCTGGAGCTGGAGCCGGAGGTCCGGCCGAGCGACATCGGCTTCCTGGCGCACGGCACCACCGTCGCCACCAACGCGGTGATCGAGCGCAAGGGCGTGCGCACCGGTCTTCTCATCACCAAGGGGACCAACGCGGTCTATGTGGCGCGCATGTCGCGCCAGCCCACCGCCACCGACATGCTGAACCCGGAGTTCCGCAAGCCGGACCCGCTGGTCCCCGCCCGCCGGACCCGCGAGATCGGCGAGCGCCTCTACCACGACGGACGGGAGCGCGCGCCGCTCGACCCGGGCGAGGTGGTGCGGGCGGTCAAGGAGCTGACCGAGGCGCACGGCGTCACCTCCATCGCCGTCTGCTACCTCTTCTCCTTCATGGACCCGGCCCATGAACGGGCCACCCGCGACCTCATCCGCGAGGCGTTCCCCGGGGTGCGGGTGTCGCTGTCCAGCGACATCCTGCCCATCGTGCGCGAGTACCGGCGGCTGTCCACCACGGTGCTCGACGCCTATGTCGGGCCGACGCTCGACCGCTACCTGCGGCGGCTGGGCGACGGGCTGGCGGCGCGCGGCGTGACCACGCCGCAGGTCTTCATCATGCAGTCCAACGGCGGGCTGATGAGCATCGAGGTGGCCAGCGCCAACCCGGTGCAGACCCTGCTGTCGGGGCCGGCCGCCGGGGTCATCTCCGGCCGCTACCTCTCCGGCCTTCTGGGGCTGCCCAACATCGTGACCTTCGACGTCGGCGGCACCAGCACCGACGTCGCCACCATCGTCAACGGCGTCATCACCGAGACCACCGAGGGCACGGTCGCCGGCCATGATTCCTCGGTGCCGATGAACGAGATCGGCACCATCGGGGCGGGCGGCGGCACCATCGCCCGCATCGGCACCGACGGGCGCCTGCACGTCGGCCCCGACAGCGCCGGGGCGGTGCCGGGGCCGGTCTGCTACCGCCGCGGCGGCGAGGAACCGACCGTCACCGACGCCGACCTCGTGCTGGGCTTCCTCGACCCCCAGCGCTTCCTGGAGGGGCGGCTGGCGCTCGACCTGGAGGGGGCAACCCGGGCCATCGCCGAGCGCATCGCGGCGCCGCTGGGGCTGTCGGTCGCCGAGGCCGCCTTCGGCATCGTCAAGATCGTCAACAGCAACATGGAGAGCGAGCTGCGCCTCAACCTGATGGCGCGCGGCCTCAACCCCCGCGACTTCGCGCTGGTCGCCATCGGCGGCGCCGGCCCGGTCCACGCCAGCATGGTGGCGGCCAGCATGGGCATCGGCACCGTGGTGGTTCCGCCCTATCCCGGCCTGGGCTCGGCCATGGGGCTGCTGCTCACCGACATCCGCCACACCTACCTGCACTCCAACCCCGGCCTGCTCGACGCCTTCGACTGCGCGGCGATGAACGCCCGGTTCGACGCCCTGGCCGGGCGCGCGCGGGAGGAGGCCCGGCGCGAGGGCACCGACCCGGCGGCGCTGACGCTGACGCGGATCCTGGAGATCCGCTACGCCGGCCAGGGCTACGAGCTGCCGGTGGCCTGCCCGGGCGAGCGGGTGGCCGAGGCCGACAAGCCGGTCATCCGCGCCGCCTTCCACCGCCTGCACGAGGACACCTACGGCCACCGCGCCGAGGAGGCGGCGGTCGAGATCGTCAACTTCCGCGTCGACTCGCTGGCCGTGCTGCCCAAGCTGCGGCTGCCCGAATGGCCGGCCGCCGAGGACGGCAGCGGGCCGGAGCGGGCGGTCAGCGGGCGGCGGGCGGTCTGCTTCGACGGCACCGAGCAGCGCCTCGACACGCCGGTCTACTGGCGCCCCGACCTCAGGGCGGGCGACCGCTTCGCGGGGCCGGCCATCGTCGAGCAGGCCGACACCACCACGGTCGTCATCCCCGGCCAGCGGGCCGAGGTCGACCGCCACGGCAACCTGCTGCTGACCTTTGCCGCCTGAAGGAAGCGTCCATGACTGTCGATCCCATCACCCTGGAAGTGATCGCCAACCGGCTGGACGAAATCCAGCGGATCATGAAGCACCGGCTCTTCCGCACCGGCTATTCGACGATCCTGCGCGAATCCTTCGACGGCAGCGCCGGCATCACCGACCGCCGGGGCCGCATCGTCGGCGCGTCGGGCATGACCACCCACACCATCCCCTACGCCCGGCTGATCGAGGGCATCCTGGCCGCCTACCCGGTGGAGGAGATCCGCGAGGGCGACGCCTTCGTCTCCAACGACCCGTTCCGCGGCGGCGTCTCCCACACGCCGGACGTGGCGGTGGCCACGCCGGTCTTCGTGGACGGCGCGCTGATCGCCTTCTGCACCAGCTTCGGCCACAAGCCCGACGTCGGCGGGCTGGCGCCGGGGTCGGGCAGCCCGGCCTCCCGCTCGGTCTTCCATGAGGGGATGCTGATCCCGCCGGTGAAGATCGTCGAGGCCGGCGCGCCCAACCGCAGCGTCTTCCGCATCCTGGAGAACAACTCGCGCACGCCGCGCCTGCTCATCGGCGACATCCGCGGGCAGATCGGCTGCACCCGCATCGGGGCGGAGCTGATGCAGCAGCTGTGCGGGCGCTTCGGCACCGCTGCCGTGCTGGGGGCGGTCGACCAGCTCCTCGACGCCTCGGAAAGCCGGCTGCGCGTCGCCCTGGCCGCGCTGCCCGACGGCCGCACCGAGGCGGAGAACTGGCACGACGGCGACGGGGTGTCGGGCGAGCCGATCCGTGTCCACGTCGCGCTGACCAAGGCCGGCGATCAGCTCACCATCGACTTCAGCGGCAGCGCCGACCAGACCGCCGGACCCGCCAACGCCGTGTTCCAGGTGGTCCAGGCGGCGGCGCTGGGGGCGGTGCTGTCCATCCTCGACCCGTCCATCGCCAACAACGACGGGGTGCGCCGCGCCGTCCGCTTCGTCTGCCCGGACGGCAAGGTGGTCAACCCGCGCTTCCCGGCAGCGGTCAACTCCTACATCCCGACCACGCATCTGGTCTACAACGGCGTGATGGAGGCGCTGGGCAAGCTGGCCCCGGAGAAGGCGGTCGCCGATTCCGGCCTGGGGCTGGGCGCGCTCGCCTTCGGCTACAAGGCCAAGGGCACGGGCGACAACTACGTCCATTACGAGATCGTGGAGACCGGCCTCGGCGCCACCGCCCGCGGCGACGGCTGCGCCATCATCCACCCGATGATGATCTTCGAGACCATCCAGCCCATCGAGATCGTCGAGCGCGAGTTCCCCGTCCTCGTCCGCGACTTCTCCATCCGGCCGGACTCGGCGGGGGCGGGCACCCACCGCGGCGGCCTCGGCTACCGGCGGGAGTTCGAGCTTCTGGAGGACGCCGACTTCATCTCGCGGCTGGCCCAGCGCACCTTCGGCGCGCGCGGCATCAACGGCGGCGGCGGGCCAGCGCTCTCCCGCACCATGATCAACCCGGGGGCCGCCGACGAGCGGCCGCTGCCCGGCCTCGTCCAGATGGCGCTTCCCGCCGGCACCCGCGTCGCGGTCGAGCAGGCCGGCGGCGGCGGCTGGGGCGACCCGAAGGAACGCGCGGTCGCCGCCGTGCTGGCCGACGTCGAGGACGGTTACGTGACGCCCGAAAGGGCGGCGTCCGATTACGGGGTGGCGCTGACCGCGCTGCCGGGCGGGCGCTACCGCGCCGCGGTCCCGCAGCGGGCGGAGTGACCGGTTTGCGCCGGCAACCCCGCCCCGGCGGAACGCCGGGCGGCCCGGTTGAGAACGAAAAAACGAAGGGAGGACAAGGAGATGGCTATGTCATTGCTGGGGCGTGCGCTGCGCGCGCCGATGGTCGCGGCGCTGTCGGGGGTGCTGGCGGCGGGGATCCTGCTGCTTCCTGCCGGCGGCGCCGCCGCCGCGGAGAAGACGCTGACGCTGGTCAGCTCCTTCCCGCTCGACGGGCCGGCGGGCGACAAGATGCACGTCGTCAAGCTGTTCATCGAGCGCTTCAACAAGAAGGCGGCCGGCAAGGCGCGCATCCGCGTCGTCGGCGGGCCGGAGATCGTGGCGCCCTTCGACCAGCTGAAGGCGTTGCAGACCGGCCAGTTCGACATGATGGTGGCGACCTCGCTCTACTTCAACGAGCTGCGCGACCTGCAATTCTTCCACTACCTGCCCTTCGAGGAGCACATCCGCACCGCCCGGCGGGCCGCGCCGCTGCTCCAGAAGATGGCGCGGGAGTCGGCCGACGTGGTCTTCCTGCAATATTCCAGCCCCGGCCTGTCCTTCTATCTGTGGAGCAAGAACCGGCCGATCGCCAAGCCGGAGGACGCGCGCGGACAGAAGATCCGCACCTTCGGCGACACCACCGCGCCGCTGGTCCGCCACCTCGCCATCGTCCCCACCAGCATCGCCAGCAACGAAGTCTATTCGGCGCTGCGCACCGGCCTGCTCGACGGGGCGCTGCGCGACCCGCTGTCCATCGACCTGCTGAACGAGGGCGAGCTGCTGAAGCACCGCACCGAGGCCAACGTCGCCGACATCGAGACCGAGACCTACATCTCGGCCCGGAGCTGGGACGCGCTTCCCGAGGATGTCCGGCAGATGCTGAACGAGACCGCGCGCGAGACCGAGGAGGAAGGCTTCGCCTGGATGAAGCAGCGGGTCGCCGCCGCCATGGAGAAGATGAAGGAACGCTACGCCGTCGAGGTGGTGCCCTCCTCCCCGGAGCTGAAGACCCTCCTCAACAAGACCATCCCGTCGGAAATCCTCGCCAGCCTGATCAACGCCTCGAAGTACAAGGACGAGATCATCGAGACGTTCGAGCTGAAGACCGCCCTGGAGTGACCGGGCGGGCGCCGCGGCGGCGGGCGGCTCCGCCCGCCGTCCCCGCCACCGCCACCATCGTCGCACCGCAATGGAGCCACCCATGGTCCGCAGCCTTTGCAACGCGCTGGAGCTGTTCAGCCGCACCATCCTCGTGGCGCTGGTCGGGCTGGTCTGCACCAACGTCGTCCTGCGCTACGTCTTCGACGCGCCGCTGGTCTGGGCCGACCAGATCACCGGCTACGGCATGGTCTACATCACCTTCCTCGCCGCGCCCTGGGTTCTGGTCAAGCGGCGCCACATCGCGGTCGACCTGCTCCAGGAGAGCCTCGGGCCGCCGGGCCGCCTCCTGCTCGGCGCGGTCCTGGGCGCCGTCGGCTTTCTCTATTGCGCCGCCTTCACCTGGCTGGCCTGGGGCGAGCTGGGCCGCATCCTGGCCCGCAACTCGCAGTTCTCCGACGCCATTCTCGTCCCGCAATGGATGATCTACTGGGTGCTGCCGGCCGGCAGCGCCCTGATGGCCCTGGAGTTCGCCGTCAGCGGCTTCGAGAACCTCCGCGCTTATCTGCGCGGCGCGCCGGCGCCCGGCATGGCCGCGGAGTGAAGGAAGGATCCATCATGGAGTGGTACACCGCGTTCCTGCTGCTGGCCGGCGGCCTTCTCCTGGCGATGGCCAGCAACATCCCGGTCGCCTTCGCCTTCGGGATCGTCAACCTCGTCGCCGCCTATTTCCTGTTCGGCTCGATGGAGGCGCTGTCCTTCGTCGTCCACGCCTCCTTCTCCAGCGTCGCCAACATCCACCTGACGGCGATCCCCTTCTTCCTGCTGATGGGCACCATCTTCGTGCGCACCGGGCTGAGCAGCGTCGTGCTGGACGCGGTCGACCGCATCCTGTCCGGCGTGCGGGCGTCGGGCTGCTACGTCGCGGTCGGCAGCGGCGCGCTCTACGGCGCCCTGATGGGGGCGAGCGTCGCCTCCACCGCGGTGATGGGGGCGACCATGGTGGGGGACCTGCGGCGGCGCGGCTACAGCGACACGCTGGCGCTGGGGCCGATCATCGGGTCGGGGACCCTGGCCAACCTGATCCCGCCCAGCCTGGGCGCGGTGCTGATCGGCAGCCTCGCCGGCATCCCCATCGCCGACCTGCTCATCGCCGGCGTCGGCCCGGCCGTCATCGTCATCCTGCTGTTCTGCGGCTACATCGCGCTGAAGGCGCGGCGCTTCGCCGGGCCGCTGCGGGAGAAGCCGGCGTCGCTGAGGGTGCGGCTCAGCGGCCTGACGCTCCTGCTGCCCATGATCATCCCGGTCTTCTTCGTCACCGGCGTGATCTATCTCGGCGTCGCCACCCCGACCGAGGCATCGGCCACCGGCGCGCTCGCCACCTTCGTGGTGGCCGCCGCCTACGGCCGGATGAGCTGGCGCGTCTTCATGGACAGCCTGACCGACGCGCTGGAGATCGCCGCGATGATCATGCTGATCGTCGCCAGCTCCAAAGCCTACAGCCAGATCCTGGCGATCACCGGCATCGCCCCGGGCTTCGCCGAGTTCCTCGGCGCCGTCACCGACTCGCCGACCATGGCGGTGCTGATCGTCCTGCTGATCGCGCTGGTGCTGGGCTGCTTCATGGACCAGACCTCGGTCATCTTCGTCACCATTCCCCTGGTCATCAGCGCCATCCACACACTGGGGGTGGAGCCGGTGTGGTTCGGCATCCTCTTCTCCATGGTCGTGGGCATCGGCGGCATCACGCCGCCCTTCGGGCTCAACCTCTTCGCCCTGAAGGCGGTCGCCCCGCCCGACATAACCATGGGGGCCATCTACCGGATTTGCAGCCCCTACGTCGCCCTGGAGCTGCTGGCGGTCGGCATCGTCCTGATGTTCCCGGGGATCGTCTCGGTGCTGGTGACGACCATGCGGTGACGCCGGGCGGGGGGAGCCTGCGGCGGCCGGGGCGCGGGAAGCGCCGGCCGCCGCAGGCCCGCGACCAACCTCCGCCGGAACGGCGTCAGCGGACCGCCGCGTCGTCCCCCGGCGCCCGCAGCGGGACGCCGCCGAGCGCGCAGCGGCGCAGCCGGGGCGAGGCGCGGTAGCGGTCCTCGCCGTAGGTGCGGGCGAGGTTGTCGAGGGTGCGCAGGACCAGGGCGGGGCCGAGCCGGTCGGCCCAGGCGAGCGGGCCGAGCGGGTAGTTGACGCCCTTGGTCATGGCGAGGTCGATGGCCGCGGCCTCCGCCACCCCCTGGTTGAGCGCGTCGGCCGCCTCGTTGGCCAGCATCG
>JAEZHQ010000160.1 GCA_023416455.1 Pseudomonadota bacterium
GGCCTGCTCCGCGGCCAGCGCCAGGGCGTCGCGGTCGGCCGCCCAGCGGCGCAGCGCCGGCAGCGCCGCGGCCACGAAATCCTCCCCTTCGGGAACCAGCCCCTGGCGCGGGATGTCGCCGCCGATGCAGCCGCGCCCATGGGACAGGACCGGCACGCCGGCCGCCATGGCCTCGAACAGGACGAGGGGCTGCGCCTCGTTGCGGTAGCGGGTGGGGAAGACGAAGACGTCGATGTCGCGGTAGAAGGCGGCCTTGGCCTCCCCCCGCACCGGCCCGCGGTACTCCACGTCGCCGTCGAAGGCGACCAGCCCCGCCGCGACGAGCGCGTTGTCCATGCGCCGCAGCCCGGGGCCGGCGAGCACCAGCCTCGCCTCGATCCCCTCCAGCCGCAGGGCGCTCAGCAGCGTGAAGAGGGTGTCGAGCCCCTTGTCGGTGCACAGGTTGGACAGGTGGCCGATGCGCAGCGGGCCGCCGGCGCGGCGCGGCGGCAGCGGCGCCGGCGGGGTGAAGATGGCGTTCGACACGGTCATGCAGCTGCGCGCGGCGGGATAGAGCGCCTGGAAGCGCGTCTGCATGGCCGGGCACAGCAGGACGTGCGTGCAGTCGGCCCCGGCCACCCGGGTCAGCAGGGCCATGCGCCAGGTCGGCCGGCTGATGGTGGCGAAGGAATGGTGGTGCAGCGTGCGCTCGTAGCCGAGCAGCCGCGCCGCCCCGACCAGGGCCGTGGTGTAGACGATGCCGAAGCCGGAATCGGCGGGCATGTAGAAGCGGCGGTCGGGCCGCCCCGCCCCGGCGGCCAGCCGCAGGCCGGCCCGCAGCACGCGCCCGGCCTTGCGCAGGTGGTAGCCGGGGCCGCCGCCGTTCCAGCCGGGCGACAGGTCGGCCACCTCCACCGCGCCGCGGTCGCGCAGCCGGTCGAGGACGAGGGCGGTCACCCGGCTCATTCCGTCCACCGGGGGCGGCAGGCGGCCGGAGACGACGATGTGGGGAGGCTTGCGGTCGGTCATCGGCTCTCGCTTTCACGAGCGGAGGGCAGGGCGACCGCGGCGGGGGAGGCGGGGGAGCCGGCGCCGTCCGGGACCGGGCGGACGCCCAGGGCGTGCAGCGCCTTTTCCACGGCCCCGGCGAAGAAGTCGGCGTCGGCCAGCGCGCAGAAGGGACGCCCGTTGAGGCTGAGGCGCCGCCACTCCGCCTCGTCGGAGGCCACCGACAGCATGTGGCGGGCCAGCCCCTCGGGGTTGTCGGGCTCGACGATGTGGCCGTTGACCCCGCTGCGGACCAGCAGGTCGCGGGCGCCGCACTGGTCGGACAGGATGGCCGGCACGCCCATGGCCAGGGCCTCGTTCACCACCAGCCCGAACTGCTCCTCCAGCGAGGGCAGCAGCAGGCACAGCGTGGAGCCCAGCGTCTCGGCGATGGCCTTTTCCTGGAGGAAGCCGCGGAAGAGGACGTGGCCCTCCAGCCCGCGCCGGGCCACCTCGGCCCGCAGCTCCGCCTCCAGCGGACCCGAGCCGCACAGATGCAGCGGGCGCGCGCCGGCCCCGGCCAGCCCGCGGTAGAGGTCGTAGGCCTCCACCGCGCGGGCCAGGTTCTTCTTGGGCACGAAACGGGCGATGATCGTGAAGTGCCGCTGCGCGAAGGGGACCCCGTCGGGGGCCGGCGGCACCCCGGCCAGCCGGCGGATGCGCTCCAGCGACAGCGTGTCGTAGCCGACGAACAGCCGCTCCCCGGGCAGGCCCAGGAAGCGGAAATAGTCGAGGGTGCGGTGGCTGCCGCCGATGGCCGCCTGGTAAGGCGCGTAGAACAGCGTCTTCAGCGCCTCCCGCCACAGCACCCGCGGCTTGTCGTCGAACTTGGAGGCGTTCATGTTGACCACCGGCCGGCCCAGCAGCCGAAGCGTCACCGCCAGCGCCGCGACGTCCGGATCCTCGTAGTGGCAGAGGAAGACGGGGCCGGCGCGCAGCGCCCGGCATTCGCGCAGCAGCGCGCGGTAGACCCGCCAGGCCGGAAGCTCGGCCTTGGAGCGGCCGGGGAACAGCGTGACCTTGCGGAAGTGGCGGCCCGCCCCGGTGCTGTCCCAGGCGTAGGTGTGCGACTTCGACCCGACCTCCAGCCCGACCACGTCGTAGAGGTGGCCGAGCCGGCGCCCAACCGCTTCCAGCCGGTCCATGTGGTAGGGGCCGAACATCTCCCAGCTGAAGGCGAGCGCGGGTTTCGACGGATGGTCGGTCATCGCAGGTCATCCCCGTTCAGCAGCAGGCCGGCGTAGCGCGCCAGGACGGCGGGGCGGCTGGCATGACCCTCGACCCAGGCGCGGCCGCGGCGGCCCATGGCGGCGCGGCGGTCGGGCGCGTCGAGAAGCTCGGCGACCGCCCGGGCCATGGCCTCGGGCGCGTCGGGCGGCGTGCACAGGAAGGCGCCGATCTCCGCCTCCAGCCGGGCCAGCGCCGAGCCGGGCAGGCAGGTGCACACGAAGGGGCGGCCCGCCGCCAGGATGGTCACCGCCTTGCCGGGCATGGCGAAGGCCGCCCCTTCCGGCCGTTGCGGCACGAGGTGGACGTCGCCCTCGGCCAGCCCTTCGGCCAGCCGCTCCTTGGGCATCAGCGGCGCGAAGACGGTGTTGGCGAGGCCGAGCGCCGTGGCGCGGGCCTTCAGCTCCTCCTCCATCCCGCCCTCGCCGCGCAGCAGCACGCGGGCGTCGGGGCGGAGCGCCCGGAGGTGGCCGGCCATGTCCAGCACCTGTTCCAGCCCCTGCTTGCGGGCGAAGGCGCCGCTGTAGAGCACCGTCGGCGGCTGGCCGGGCGGGCGGGGCAGGGGGCGCACGGCGTCGGCGTCCACATGCGGCGGCACCACCGCCACGGGGCGGCGGACGCCGAGGTCGCGCAGCGCGTCGCCCATGGCCTCGGACAGCACGACGACGGCGTCGGCGCGGTTCAGCGCGGTGCGCTCCACCGCCTGGATGGCCTTCAGCGCGGCCC
>JAEZHQ010000173.1 GCA_023416455.1 Pseudomonadota bacterium
GCCCGCGCGCCCGCGGCGGCGACGTGGCTGCGCGGGCGCGGTCTTCGCCTCCATGCCGCTCGGCTTGGCTGGCGGCTTGACCGCTGGCTTGCCCGACACGCCCTTCAGTTGCGCGATCTCCGCGCGCTCCGCCAGCAGACGCTCGATCAGGGCCTCAAGCTCGCCACGCGACAGGCCGGACAACGAAGGCTTTTCGGGACACGACATGTCCGAAACACATCGGGAGCACACCCACTTCGGACAACCCCTGGTAAGCCGCCGTCTCCCGACCTTTTGCCCCTGTTACGGGGCAAGCCCGGCGCACGCTGAGCTTTGCCTGTCGCTGAGCTTTGCCTTGCCCGGCGCGAAGGCTGGGAGCATAGCAGGTACATCGCACTACCAACCGCAGGTGAAGGCATGCCCGACGGACAGGTCAGCGCCACCGAGGCGAACCGGAATTTCTCAAGGGTCCTTCGGGATGTCGAAGGCGGCGCGCGCATCACCATCACGAAGGATGGCAAGCCCGTGGCGGTGCTGGCGCCGGCGGGCGCGCCCGATGCCGGCGCGCGGGAGAAGGCTCGGCAGCGCATGATGGAGCTGCTGCGCGAGGGGCTTCCCCTCGGCTTCGCCGGCGGCCTGGATCGCGACGAGCTGCATTCCCGATGATCCTCGCCAACCTCGACACCAACGTCCTGCTCTATGCGGCGGACAGCGCTGGCAACGCCGACAAGCACCGGCTGGCGGTCGATCTGCTCGACCGCCTCAGCGCCGCCGGCCGCGGCCTGCTGCCGCTCCAGGCGCTGACCGAGTTCTACGCGGTCGCCTGCCGGAAGCAGCGCGTGCCGACCGGGCGGGTGGCCCGGTTCGTCGACACCTGGGCGGACGTCTTCCCCGTGCGCGAGGCGGTCTTCGCCGACGTCGCCGACGCCATGAGGATCCACCGCGAGCATGGCATCGCCTTCTGGGACGGCATGATCTGGGCGGTGAGCCGCCGGGCCGGCGCGCGTCTGCTGCTCAGCGAGGATCTCCAGGACGGCCGCGAGCTGGAAGGGGTCCGTATCGTGAACCCTTTCCGGCCAGCGAACATGACGGAAATCGCCGATGTTCTTGGTCTTTGAGCGACCTCGCGCGTCCATCAAGATGGAACGATCCATGTGACGAGCGCTTCGATGCAAACAGCCATAGATTTTCTCGCCATGGACTGGGAAAACAGCACGATTAAGAGGTAAATTGACATCACTCATGATGTTGATGATAAGATAAACCTTATCATTTCTGCCGATAATGAAGAAGATCTCCGTCGGAAACTCCGGAAAATCCCAGGGTACGCCCGTGTAGAACTGGAAGAGACGCAACAGGGGCAGAACCCCGGGCACGGCCTTGGCTGTATCGGACGCCTTGGCGATGCAAGCGAGGAAATTCAACGGGTTTGCAGACACCCTGCCGGCTTCAACGTGGCTCTCGCCCGCGGCCCCTGTTACCCCGATGAATGCTATCCTATTGATCCGCCGGGCTTTACCGGCGGCGCTCAGTGTTCATGCGCCGCCGGTATGACATGGTGCGGACCTGCGTTGACTGAACCGCGCGGGGAATCGCAACCAGAGTCCGTTGGCCGATCCCCAGCGCTTTGCTCAGCGTTTCGTGCGTTTGACCTGAAACGCACGAAACGCCTTCCCCTTGTTCGGCGGGCGGATTCACGCTTCAAATCGATTCCGATTTTACGCGATCCGCACTAGGCTGATGCGGACCAACCGGTTGGAGACGAACGATGAAGCTGCGCTGGAGCCCGACCTCGCCCTATGTCCGCAAGGTCGTCATGGTGGCGATCGAATGCGGGCTGGAGGACTCCATCGAGAAGCAACCGACGAACGCCTGGGCGCCCGACACCGACCTCCCCGCCGACAACCCGCTGGGCAAGGTGCCGGCCCTGATCCTGGAGGACGGGACCACGCTGTTCGACAGCCCGGTCATCGCCGAGTATCTGGACACGCTGCACGACGGCCGGCGGCTGTTCCCGCCGCCCGGGCCGGCGCGCTGGACGGCCCTGCGGCTCCAGGCGTTGGGCGACGGGCTGTGCGACGCCGCCGTCCTGCGCCGGCTGGAGGACAGCCGGCCGGAGGGCGAGCGGTCCCCCGGCTGGATGGAACGCCAGAGGCAGGCGATGGTGCGCACGCTCGACGCGCTGGAGCGCGAGGCCGGCGCCTTCGGCGACGGCGTGACCATCGGCACGCTGAGCGTTCTGGTGGCGCTCGGCTACCTCGACCTCCGCTACGCGCACGAGGACTGGCGGGCCGGACGCCCGGCCCTCGCCGCCTGGTTCGCGGCGGCCTCGGAGCGCGACAGCTACCGCCGCACCGCACCCCCGGCCTGAGCGCCGCCCCATGGACGCCCTGACGCCCGAGCGCCTGATCGCGCTGCTGGACCTGCGGCCGCACCCGGAGGGCGGCCACTATGCGGAGACCTACCGCCACACCCCGGAGGGCGGCGGGCGCGGGGTGAAGACCGCCATCCACTACCTCCTGCGCGCCGGCGAGCGGTCGCACTGGCACCGGGTCGACGCGGTGGAAATGTGGCACTGGTACGCCGGCGGGCCGCTGGAGCTGGCCGTGTCGGCGGACGGCCGGGCGGTGGAGCGGCTGGTTCTCGGCATGGATCTGGCGGCCGGCCAGCGCCCCCAGGGCGTCGTCCCGGCCCACGCCTGGCAGGCCGCCCGGCCGCTCGGCGCCTGGACGCTGGTCGGCTGCACGGTGTCCCCGGCCTTCGAGTTCGCCGGCTTCGAGATGGCGCCCGAGGGCTGGGAGCCGGGGTGATCCAGGCCCGGTGCCGCCCGCCTCACCCGCGCAGCACGTCGCGGCTGGCCAGGACCGCGCCGCCGACGATGAGGGCGCAGGCCGCCCAGACGGTCCAGCCGCCGGCGGCCTGCCCGAACAGGATGAGCAGCAGCGTGGAGGCCAGCGGCGTGGCGTAGGACAGCACGCCGAGCGCCCGGATGTCGCCGCGCTTCACGCCGTGGTCCCACACGAAGAAGGCCGCCCCCACCGGCCCGACGCCCATGGCCAGAACCGCCAGCCACTCGCCGCCGGTGGGCGCCACCGTCGTCTCGAAAGCCAGATGGCACAGCCCGGCGAGGACCGCGGTGGCGAGGCAGAAGCCGCCGACCGCCTCGGTCGGCACGTCGCCGAAGCGGCGCGACAGCACCGAATAGCCGGCCCAGGTGACCGCGCAGGCCAGCGCCGACAGGTAGCCGGGCAGGCTGCCCACCTCCAGCGCCAGGCCCCGCCCGTGCCCGGTCACGATCAGCACCGTCCCGGCCAGCCCACAAAAGGCCCCCAGCAGATGCCCGCGCTTCAGCCGCTCCCCCGGCAGCAGCGCCGAGAACAGGACGATCAGCAGCGGCCACAGGTAGTTCAGCAGATTGACCTCGACCGCCGCGCCGGGCGCCAGCCGGAAGGCCAGGAAATAGAAGAAATGGTAGCCGAACAGCCCGGCGATGCCGAGCAGCCACACCCGCCAGGGCTGGCGCAGCGCACCGACGACGTCCTTGCCACGCGCCGCCCCCGCCGCCGTGCCCACCACGAATCCGATCGCGAAGGACATAGCCACCAGCTGAAAGGGAGGGATCGTCCCGGACAGCGCGGTCAGCAGGGCCAGCGTGGACCACATCAGGATCGCCGTCCCGCCGATGGCGGTGGCGCGGCGGACTTGGGCGGCGGGCGCCGCCAGCGTGTCGGTCGTCATGGCGCGTGATTAGCGCAAGGCCGGGCGGCGGGCAACGGGCTTGCCTGCGGCGGCCCGTTCAGAACAGTCCGTTCAGCAGGGATCCCCGCCCGCCGTAGCCGCTGCCGCCGCCCAGCAGCGTGAGCGGGCCGCTGGCGACGGTGCCGGCGCCGCCGGTCAGCAGGCTCGACAGGCTCTGGAGCTGCGGGCTTCCCTGGAACGGGTTGTCGCCCTTGGCCGGCTGCTTGGCGATGGTGTCGTAGTCCTTGCTGTAGTCGCCCATGCGCAGCTGGACGCCGTAGTTCTTGGCGTCCTTGGCGGGCACCCCCTTCTCGCGGGCGATGCGCAGGGTGTAGGCGCCGGGATCGAGGGTGAACTCGCCCTTCTCCATCTTCTTGAAGGCGTCGTTGGCGGCCCCGGCCTCGGCGCTGCTGTCGGCGATGACCTTGCCCTGGCGGTCCATCACCTGGATGCGCGCGCCCTCGTCGCCGACGCGGCCCAGCGACACCTCGCCCTTGTTGGTCACGGTGAACTTGTAGAAGTCCGCCGGGTCGTTCGCCGCCAGCGAGCTGAAGACGTTGAGGCGGCTGAGATTCTTGGTCAGGACCCCGATGTTGGTCGCGAAGGCCGAGGCGTTGAGCGCCGATTTGCGGACGTCCTGCTGGTATTCCTGCACCTTGCCCGAAGGGCCGGCGTCCTGCGCGCCCTGGGCGGCCGCCTGCTCCTGCACGCGCTTGATCGCGGCGTCGATCGACGACTGGAGGCTCTGGGCCATGCTCCCGATGTCGCTCATTCCAACCATCGCTCGATCCTCCCGCTTCGCCTCCCGCGCATCGAGGCCGGGCGCCTGCCGGAAGGAATGCAGGAAGCGGGCCAACCGCAGCCTCCGGCATTCGGCAGCGGCCGGGCGGACAGCGGGGCGGGCGGCGGGTCGAACCGGGAAAAATCGGCCGGGCCGGGCCGGCAGGAACTGCCGGCTCAGGCCGCGATCAGTTCGAATTTGTCCACGTCGACCAGCCCGCGGTCGGTGATCTTCAGGTGCGGGATGACCGGCAGCGGCAGGAAGGCGAGCTGGAGGAAGGGCTCGGCCAACGGACAGCCCATCTCCCGGACCGAGGCGCGCAGCGCGCGCAGGTGGCGCTCCACCGTCTCGAAGGGCTCCAGGCTCATCAGCCCGGCCAGCGGCAGGGCCAGCTCTCCCACCACCCGCCCGTTGCGCACCGCGACGAAGCCGCCCTGAAGCTCGATCAGGCGGTTGACGGCGACGGCCATGTCGGAGTCGCCGGCCCCCACCACGCAGATGTTGTGGCTGTCGTGCCCGACCGAGGAGGCGAGCGCCCCCTCGGGGAAGCCGAACCCCGTCGCGAAGGCGCGGCCGACGTTGCGGTTGGTGCCGTGGCGGGCGAAGACGCAGACCTTCAGGATGTCCCGCCCGGGGTCGGCGACCAGCCGGCCGCCGCGGGCCGGCACCTCCAGGCGCCGGTGCTCGGTGATGATCTTGCCGGGCAGGACGCCGATGACCGACTGGGTGGAGCCGCCGGCCGGAACCGCGAAATCCTCCTCCGCCACCGGCTCCAGCTTGACCGAGCGCAGCCCCACCGGCACCACCGCGGGACGGGCGGCGAAGCTCTCCGGGGTCACCGGCCGGCCGGCGCGGATGACCCGGTTGACCGCGCAGCGCTCCAGGTCGTCGAGCAGGACGAGGTCGGCGCGCTGGCCCGGCGCCACCAGCCCGCGGTCGTGCAGGCCGAAGCCGCGCGCCGCCGACCAGGTGGCCGCCCGGTAGACGTGGGCCACCGGCGCGCCGAGCGCGATGGCGCTGCGGATCAGGTGGTCCATGTGCCCCTCCTCGGCGATGTCGAGGGGGTTGCGGTCATCGGTGCACAGGCCGAGGAAGGGCGAGGTCTCCGGCCGGATCACCGGGGCCAGCGCCCGCACGTCCTTCGACACCGAGCCGTCGCGGATCAGCACCTGCATGCCCTTGCGCAGCTTTTCCATGGCCTCGGGCAGGCTGGTCGTCTCGTGGCAGTTGCGGATGCCGCAGGCAAGATAGGCGTTCAGCTCGCGGCCGCCCAGCAGCGGGGCGTGGCCGTCGATGAGCCGGCCGTCGAAGGCGGCCAGCTTGTCGAGCACACCGTCGAGCTTGCGGAAGACCCCGGGGAAGTTCATGAATTCGGCCAGCCCGAGGACCCCGGGATGGTCCCGGTAGCGCACCAGATCGGCCGCCTCCAGCCGCGCCCCGGAGGTCTCCAGCCCGGTCGCCGGCACGCAGGAGGAGAGCTGGACGCGCAGGTCGAGCAGCGTGCCCTCGGCGCAGTCCAGCATGTAGCGCAGCCCCTTCTCGCCCAGCACGTTGCAGATCTCGTGCGGGTCGCAGATCGCCGTGGTGGTGCCGCGCGGCAGCACGCAGCGGTCGAACTCCAGCGGTGTGACGCAGGTGGACTCGCAATGGACGTGGGTGTCGATGAAGCCGGGCACGACGGTCAGGCCGCGGCCGTCGATCTCTTCCGTCCCGTCATAGGACTCGTAGGTGCCGACGATGCGGTCGCCGCAGATGGCGATGTCGCCGGCGGCGATCTCGCCGGTCACGACGTTGAGGAAGCGGGTGTTCTTGATGACGAGGTCGGCCCGGGTCTCGCCCAGGGCCTGGCCGATGCGCCTCTTGAGATCGTCGCGGCTGACCGCCATCGCCCGGCCCCCTTCCCTGCCCTTGGTCCTTGCGAATCCATTCCGAATCCATGTGGAGGGCTGGACGGCGGCGTTCAATGGCAGGGGGCCGGTCACGGCCCCCGGTGGCAGGGGCCCGGTCACGGCCCCAGTGGCAGGAGCCCGGTCACGGCCCCAGTGGCAGGGGTCCGGTCACGGCCCCCAGTTCCGGGTCCGGGCACCGTCCCAGCCGGCGCCGTCGCACGCCGCCTTCTCGACCGCCTGGACCAGCGCCAGCGTGGTGCCGACCACGCGGTAGCGCCACCGCACCCCGCAATCGCCCGCGCCGCGCGCCTGCTCGAACACCTCCACCAGATTGCCGCGGACCGAGGGGATGCCGAGCGGGCGGGCGCCGGGATCGACCCGGGGCCGGGATCCGCCGGCGGCCTCGACCTCCACCGCCAGCCGCGCCGCGCTGCCGGCGGCCTGATCGACCAGGAAGGGGGCGATGACGCACTGGTAGGCGCCGCACTCCTCCGGCACCGCCACGAACAGGCGGCCGTCCGGCAGCGGCGCGGCGTAGGTGAAGCCGGCGTAAAGCTCGACCGGCGCCAGCACCTCCTCCTCGCCGCCGACGTCCGGCCCGGCCGCGGCCGGGGCCGGGTGCAGGGTGGTGAGGACATAGGCGGCGAAGGCGGCCTCCTCCTCCGCCGCGGCGCCGGCCGCCGCCAGCGGGTCGATGGGACGGACGCGCTCCACGGCGTGCCGCTCGATGCGGGCGCCCTCCTGGGCGATGACCGCGCGCAAGCGGCGGTCGTAGACCGCCATCAGCGCCGCACGGGCGTCGCCGGGCGCGGCGGCGGCCCGGTTCCGCTCCACCATCCAGCGCAGCTGGTCGCCCTTGAGCGCCGCCGCCCGGTCGGCCGCCAGGCCGTCGAGCGCCAGCCGGTAGGCGCGATCGAGCAGCCGGTCCAGCGCGGACAGCGCCGGGTCGGCGCAGACGGCCGTCTCGACCGGCCGGGAGGCCCGGGCGCAGTCGAAGTTCGGCCCGGAAGCGGGCTGGGCCGCAGCGGCGCCGGGCAGGATGGCCATAAGCAGGACGGCGAAGGCGTGGCGCATGGCAGGGGCCGCTGGTGGGGGTCGGGTCCCCGACCATACCCCCGCCCCGCCCGGCGCGGGAGGACATTCTCCGCCGCCGCTTCCGCCCGCCCCCGAAGCCGCGGCAGCCCCGCTCGCCGCTGCCGGGGTGGCCCCAGGGACCGTGCGGCCGGGCGGCGCCGCCGGAGCGGATCGCGCTTCCGATCGGTTTCGTCTCTGCGCGATCCGCCTAATCACGGGCGCCCGGCAGGACGATGCGCACGGTGGTCCCGTTCCCCTCACGGCTCTCGATCGTCAAGCGACCGCCCAGCATGTCGACGAAGGAACGCACCAGCGGCAGGCCGAGCCCGGTGCCGCCGGCCCGCCGGGTGAGCTGGCTGTCCACCTGCCCGAAGGGGGTGAGGGCGACGGCGATGCCCTGCGGGCTCATGCCGATGCCGGTGTCCGCCACCTCCAGCAGCACGCCCCCGGCCGCCGGCCGCACGCCGAGCGCGACCGAGCCGCCGGGCGGGGTGAACTTCACCGCGTTGGACAGCAGGTTCAGCAGGATCTGCTTGACCCGCACGGGGTCGCCGAGGAGCAGCGGCGTGTCTTCCGCGACGCTGCTGGTGAGGGTGATGCGGCCCTCACGGGCCCGCTCGGTGATGAGCTGGACGGAGCTTTCCACCGCGTCGCGGACGTCCATGGGCTGCGGGTGGACCTCCAGCTTGCCCGCCTCGATCTTGGCCACGTCGAGGATGTCGTTGATGACGGCCAGGAGATGCTGGCCCGACGTGCCGATGACGGCCGCATACTCCCGGTACTTGGGGTGGCCGAGCGGGCCGACGATCTCGCCCTCCATCATCGAGGAGAAGCCGATGATGGCGTTCAGCGGCGTGCGCAGCTCGTGGCTCATGTTGGCGAGGAAGTCGGACTTGGCGCGGTTGGCCAGCTCCGCCTGCTCCTTGGCCTGGAGCAGGGCCTCCTCGGCGCGGCGGCGCTCCTGCACCTCCTGCATCAGGGCGCGGGTGCGCTCGGCCACGCGCGTCTCCAGCTCGTCGTGGGCCTGGCGCAGGGCCAGCTCGACCCGCTTGCGCCGGGTGATGTCCTGGCCGACGCAGATGATGGCGGGGGCGCCGCCCTCGGCCGCGGGCAGCCGGTTGATGTTCCACAGGAGCACGCGCTCGCCGCCGCCCCGGGCGGCGACGGTGTGCTCGAAGTTGCGGATTTCGTGGCCGGTCATGGCGGTGACCAGCTGGAAGGCGAAGGGGCCGCCCCGCGGCTCGCCGATCACCGCGCGCCAGGGCTGGCCGACCGCGGCACCGCCCTCCAGCCCGAAGGCGCGCTCGGCCTCGCGGTTGGCCTCCTGGACGGCGCCGTCCTCGCCCAGGACCAGGATGATGCTGCCGGCGGTCTGGATCAGCGAGCGGAAGCGCGCCTCGCTGCCGCGCAGGACCGCCTCGCGCCGCTTCAGTTCGGTGATGTCGCCGATCGAGCCGACCATGCGGTGGGCGATGCCGTCCGGCCCCCGCTGCGCCAGGCCGCGCGCCAGGATCCAGCGGTAGTTGCCGGCGCGGTCGGTCACCCGGTATTCGCACTCGAAATGGCTGGAATGGCCCTTCAAATGCTCGGTGACGTTGGCCTCGTATTGGGCGCGGTCGTCGGGATGGACCAGCTTCAGCCATTCGTGCGAGGTGGTGCGCAGCGTGTCCCCCTCGAAGCCGAGGATCGAGAGCAGGCGGGCCGACAGGAACAGCTCCTTGGTTATGGGGTTCCAATCCCACAACCCTTCGTTGGGGCCGCGCATGGCCAGCCGGTACAGTTCCTCGCGGTCCTGAAGCGTGCGCGCCTGGGCGGCCTCCAACTCGGCAACCCGGCGCTCCAGCCGGCGCACGATCTCCGCCTGGTCCTCGGCCGCCCCCTCCGCCGAAGCGGCGGCAGGACCGCCAAGGCCCGCGAAGCCGCCGGTCCCGGAGGATTCCCCGGGCAGGGCCGCGGCGGCCCGATCGGCGGGTCCCCGCTCCGTCGGCGCCTGCGGTCCTGTTTCGGCCAATCGCATCCAGCCTGCCTTCCGCCCGCCCACCCGACGATTCCGTCCGGCCGACGGCCGCCGGACGCGGCCCGCGGGCGCGGCGGGCACCGGCCCTGACGGCCGGTTGTGGCCGCAGTATGCAAGCGCACTCCGTCCGGGCGCAAGAGCCGCGCGGCATGAGGTCACAGCATGCTTTCTGGTGGGGCGGGGCCGTCGCAAATTCAACTAATGTCGCCGCGCGGCGGGACCGGGACGCCGCGCAAGCGGCGCCGCGACGGGCGGCCAAGGGGACATCCAGCATGATGGCAATGTTGAAGAATCTGAAAATCGGACCGAAGATCTACCTGCTCGTCGGCCTTCAGGTGGTCGTGGCGGCGGTCACCGGGCTGCTTGGCCTGCTGTCCATGCAGGATCTCGCGGCCCGGTCGGAAGCCATCGAGCAGGCGGCGGAACGCCAGGTGCTGAGCGAGCGGATCAACAGTCTGGTGCTGGCCGTCGTCATGGATTCGCGCGGCGTCTACATGGCCCGGGACACCGCCGAGGCGGAGAAGTTCGGCAAGCCGCTGCTCGCCAACCTGGGGGTCCTCGGCGACCACATGGCCCGGCTGCGCAGCCTGAGCCCGGCGGAGGAGCGCGCCGCGGTCGACGCCGTCGCCGCCAAGACCGAGGAGTTCATCCGCTTCCGCACCGAGCTGGTCCGCCTCGGCCGCGAGAAGACGCCGGCCGACGCCCGGACCTTCGGCGACAACGACGCCAACCGGACCAACCGGCAGTCCCTCAACAAGGCGCTGGATGCGCTGACCGAGGGGCAGACCCGCCGCATCGACCGGCTGCACGGCGAGCTGGCGTCGGCGCGCACCCAATGGACCGCCATCATGGCCGCGGTCGGGGTCGGCGGCGTGGCCTTCGGCCTGCTGCTGGCCGTGGTGGTCGCGCGCGGGCTGATCGCCCGGCCGATCGCGCGCATGACCGCCGTGATGACCGACATCGCCGGCGGCGGCATCCGGACCACGGTGCCCAGCACGGAGAACACCGACGAGATCGGCGACATGGCGCGCGCCGTCGTGGTCTTCCGCGACGGGCTCATGCGCGTCCAGGATCTGGCCGAGCAGGAGCGGCTGGAGATCACCGCCCGCCAGGAGCGCCAGGAGCGGCTGGAGGCGCTGACCCGCACCTTCGCCCAGAAGATCGACGGGCTGTGCCGGACGCTCAACGGCGAGGCCGAGCACATCCGCAGCAGCGCCGAGACCCTGACCCACGCCGCCGAGGACGCCTCCCGGCGCTCCTCCACCGTCGCGGCGGCGGCCGAGCAGGCGACCGGCAACGTGCAGACGGTGGCATCGGCGACCGAGCAGCTCTCGGCCTCCATCGGCGAGATCAGCCAGCGCATCGGCGAGGCCGCCGCCATCGCCAGCGAAGCCGAGCGGGAAGCCCAGCGCACCAACAGCACCATCCAGGGCCTCGCCCAGGCCGCCGAGAGGATCGGCGCCGTGGTCAACCTCATCACCGAGATCGCCAGCCAGACCAACCTGCTGGCGCTGAACGCCACGATCGAGGCGGCGCGCGCCGGCGAGGCCGGCAAGGGCTTCGCCGTGGTGGCGCAGGAGGTCAAGAGCCTGGCCAACCAGACCGCCAAGGCCACCGAGGAGATCTCGGCCCAGATCGTGGCGATCCAGGGCGAGACCCAGAACGCCGTCGGCGCCATCAGCGGCATCGTCGGCACCATCGAGCGCATCAGCGCCATCAGCACCCGCGTCGCCGCGGCGGCGGAGCAACAGGGCGGGGCCACCCGGGAGATCGCCCGCAACGTCCAGGAAGCGGCCGTCGGCACCCAGGACGTGTCGCGCACCATCGCCGGCGTGTCGGAAGCGGCCGAGCGCACCGGCGCGGCCGCCGGCTCCATGCTCGGCGCCGCCCAGGGCCTGTCG
>JAEZHQ010000291.1 GCA_023416455.1 Pseudomonadota bacterium
GCGCTTCGGCGGGCGCGACTGGACCCAGCTGGGGGCGGCGGTGCGCCCCTGGTACCCGTCGATGCGGCTGTTCCAGCCGGCCCCGGGCGAGGGCTTCGACGCCGTCCTCGCCCGCATGGCCCGCACCTTGCGCGCCCTCGCCCCACCGCCCACCGCTCCATCGCCCATCGCTCCACCGTCCCTTCCGCCGCCGGCCCCGTCGGTGCCGCCGGATCCGGACCGGATGCTGGAGCGGGCGGCGGAGAGCCACCGCGACGGCCGCCTCGGCGAGGCCGGCGCGCTTTACGAGCGCGTCCTCGCCGCCCGGCCGGGCGATCCGGTGGCGCTCCACCTCTCCGGGCTTCTGGCGCACCAGCGCGGCGACCATGCGACGGCGGCCGGACGGATCACCGAGGCGGTGGCAGGGCTGCCCGGCTACGCCGGCGCCTGGACCAGCCTCGGCACCGTGCTCCTGGCCCTCGGCCGGCCAGCGGCGGCGGCGTCCGGCTTGCGGCGGGCCCTTGCCCTGATTCCGGCCTCGGCCGCGGCCCTGACCAATCTCGGCAACGCGCTGGAGGCCGGCCACGACCTTGCCGGCGCGGCCACCGCGCACCACCGCGCCGCCGCGGCCGAGCCGGGCCTGGCCGAGGCCTACGACAATGGCGGCGCGGTGCTGGCCCGGCTGGGCCGGCTGGAGGAGGCCGAGGCGCTCCATCGCCGCGCCCTGTCCCTGGCGCCGCACCACCTGTCGGGCTGGGTCAACCTCGGCATTGCGCTGCGCCGGCGCGGGTGCGGGCAGGCGGCGCTCGATGCGGTGCGGCGTGCGCTGGCCCTGGACCCGGCCCTGGCCGACGGGCTCGCCAATCTCGGCCGCATCCTGCGGGACGTCGGTGACCGGCCGGGCGCGGCGGTGTGGAGCGGCCGCGCGTTGGCCGCGGAGCCCGGCCATCCGGCCGCCGCCTTCAACCTGGGGCTTCTGGACCTCGCCGGCGGCGCGACGCAGGCGGGGTGGAGCGGCTACGATGCCCGTTTCCAAGCGCGCGAACTGGCCGGAGCCGCCCGCGCCGTCGGCGCTCCGCCCTGGCGGGGGGAGGATCCGGCCGGCCGCCGCCTGCTGGTCTGGCGGGAGCAGGGGATCGGCGACGAGATCCTGTTTGCCGGCTGCCTGCCCGAGCTGATTGCCCGGGCGGGTGCCGTCACGGTGGAATGCGATCCCCGCCTGGTGCCTCTGTTCGCCCGATCCTTCCCGGGGGCGACGGTGCGGGCGGCCCCGCCGGATCCCGCGGAGCCCTGTCCCGGCATCGATGCGCAGGTGCCCATGGGGTCTTTGCCGCGCTGGCTGCGCCCCACCTTGGCCGCCTATCCCGAACGGCCGGCTTTCCTGGTCGCCGATCCCGCGCTCGGCGCGCGGTGGCGCCGCCGCCTGGACGCGCTGGGGCCGGGGCTCAAGGTCGGGCTGGCCTGGCGCAGCGGCCTGATGACCGCGGAACGGCAGCCGAGCTACACGCGGCTGGACCAGTGGGGGGCGGTCTTCGCGGTTCCCGGACTAACGCTGGTCAACCTCCAGTACGGGGACGCCGCCGCGGAGATCGCGGAGGCCCGGCGGTGCTACGGGGTGACCATCCACGGCTGGGACGACCTCGACCTGAAGAACGATCTGGAGGCGGTGGCTGCGCTGATGACGGGGCTCGACCTCGTCGTCACGCCGGCCAGTTCGGTGGGGGAACTGGCGGCCGCGCTGGGCGTGCCGGTCTGGCGCTTCGGCCTGGAGGGCGATTGGACCGCGCTCGGCACCCGGGTGCGGCCCTGGTTCCCGTCCATGAGGCTGTTCGTCGCACCGGCGGAAGGGACGGCGGCCGACGCGCTTCCCATGATCGCCCGGGCTTTGCGGATCCTGCGCAAGGCCGGATGAGACCAGGGCCGGAAGGTCCTGACGTCTGGCCCTGTTAATTTTGGCTCAGGTATCCGTCCGCGCGCCGCCCGGCCTATGAGGGCTTGGAAAGGTCCGGTCGCAGGTCGGAACGTTCCGGAAAGGGTATGGGACCATGGCCGGCGCTTCCCGCCTCCGCCCCGGCCCTCACCCCCTGTGGGGCATTACCACGCCGCCGCACTTTGGAAACAGTATGACAATGAAAAAAGCCAGAGGCGGCATTCATGCACCACCCCTGGCTTCTCGTTAACCTGAGGGATTTTGTGGGGGGGTTAATTCACCCTGCCGGTGATTCTTGTCAAGCGATCAATCTCTTCCTTGACATGAAGTTTCTCCAGCTTCATGCGCTTGACCGCGCTTTCATCGGGCCAAGACCGCTTTTCCTCATCCACGATGGCGCGGTCGAGACGCAAGTGCTTTTCTTGCAGGGAAGACAGGCGAGCATCAGTGTGCATGGGCTGCTCTCCATAGATCGAACCGGCTCCTGCGCTGTTCGGCAGGTCGGAGACCATAGTGTTCACCCATCCAAGCCGCCAATCAACCCTAAACTTTGGTCCTAATACTCCAAAGAAGGATTATGACCGCCCCCAACGATTGGGCAGGGGGGTTGACCCAACATAGGTGAGTTTGGGTTGTTTTCTCGGAGAATTTCCGAAAATGCCGACGCCATCGGCCTAACACTTCGGGAAGGGGCGGCGGTCGGGCGCGAGGGCTCGTGCGCGGGCGAAGCAACGGGCGGCCCCAGCGCGGTCCCCGGCGGCCCGGTCGAGTGCGGCCAAGTGGCGCAGGCTGTCGGCGTGGGCAGGGCGCAGGGCCAGCGCGCGGCGGTACCAGGC
>JAEZHQ010000347.1 GCA_023416455.1 Pseudomonadota bacterium
CTCGGCCGTGAAACGCCCCAGCGCCGATGGTACTGCGTCCTAAGACGTGGGAGAGTAGGTCGCCGCCAGGTCGCCACGGCGCATGTTCCCCCGCCAGGCCAGCGCAGCCGGCAAACCCGAACGGACACCGACACACCGCTTGCACGCTTCCCCACCCCCTCCCGGCCGGGCCGGCGATCCTCTTGCGATCGCCGGCCCGGTTCGTCTGCGCACCGGTTCTCAGGATCGACGGGTATCGACACCAACCAGCGGGCCTCGCCGGCGCCCACCCAGATGCAACCGAAAAAGCAACTTTTAATTGTTGAGCATGCCGGGACGGACCGCGCCGAAACGGCATCGATCGGACGCGTGAATCCGCTCGTGCGTTACAGAACGACCGTGCGCCACGTCAGCGGCACGTAGGCGCGGCGACCGTCAGGCATCGCTGTCCAGCACCGCCGACCGGACGGTCGCGGGCAGGCAGTCGAGAAGGCGCAAGCCGAGGCCGGCGTCGGCCAGCGTGCGCTCCAGCAGGATGCGCGCGACGGCTTCGATCCGCGCGATCAACCGGTCGCGGTGCGGTGCGTCGCCGACCATCCGCCAGAACTCTTCGGTCTGCGCGAGTTCAACCGTCTCGCGCTGACGCTCGAAGGCCAGGAGGGTTTCATGGATGAGCAGAACGGTCGCCTGTTGCGTCTGTCCCCGTTCGGCGCGCGAGACGCGCGCCTGACCGCATCCCGCCACATCCCCCACCTGCTTCTGGGTGAGGCCAAGCCTGAGACGTCGCTCCAAAATAGCGAAATTTTCATTCGACGAAGACATGAATCTAAATCCTACTCTCAACATACATGGGTATGCATAGCTTATGCGTTCAAAGCAACCCAGGAGAGTGGGGGTGGCATGCTACATAATGTCGCAAGACATTTCAATCTTTTTGATTGAAATTTCGTGATGAATATGCCTCTAAAGCCGCGCTTGATCCTGGGCGGGCCTCCCGGACCGGACCTGCGGCGCGATCCGGAAGCGCCAGGCCATTGATCTGCGAGCGGATTCACGCTTCCAATCGATTCCGGTTCTACGCAACCCGCTTTACCGGCGAAATCCCGGGTGCCTTCCGCCTTGGGGTGGGTACGGGAAGCCGGCCCGGGATGCCGGTACAGGCACCGGCCTGGCTTCCCAGCCCGGTTTTCCGGCCCGGCTGCCGTGGTGGGCCGGCGTTATGGCGTGGCGCGCAGGTCGACCAAGCCGCCGGCGTCGCCGTCGAGCGGAGCGGTCAGCAGATGCCGCTGCACCTTCTGCGTCGCCGTCTTGGGAATCGCCGGCCGCCGTTCGACGAAGCGCGGGATCATGTAGGCCGGAATGCGGCCGTGCAGGAAGGTTGGGATCTCCCGCGGGTCGAACTCGGGGCGGGCGACGACCACCGCCTTGATCTCCTCGCCCATGATGTCGTCTGGGATGCCGACGACGGCGCAATCGTCGATCAGCGGGTGCTTGAGAAGCGCCAGCTCGATCTCGACGGGAGCGATCATCTCGCCGGCGCGCCGGATCAGCTCCTTCATGCGCCCGTCGAAATGGAGGAAGCCGTCCTCGTCGAAGAAGCCGCGGTCGCCGGTGTGCAGCCACAGATTCGCGGTGGCGGCGACGGTGGCGTCCGGCTTCTTCCAGTAGCCGTCGAAGAGCAGGCCGGGTCGTCGGCCGCGCACGACGATCTCACCCTTGGTGCCGGGAGGGACGGGGTTGTCGTCGGCATCCACCACCCGGACCTCGGTGTCCGGGCGCGGTGCGCCGACCGAGCCGAAGCGCGCTGCGGCGGCGGTGTTCATGGTGACCCAGCCGCCGGTCTCGGTCATGCCGTAAAGCTCGCGGACGGCGATTCCCAGCTTCTCCTCGATGTCGCGCCACACCGTGGCGGGCGCTCCGCCGCCCACCGCCCAGCGCAGCGGATGGTCGCGGTCGGCGCCGTCCAGCCGCTTGGCCAGGATGCTGAGCACGGTGCCGACGTAGGTGAAGCCGGTCGCCCCGTAGCGCCGCGCGTCGTCGAGCAGCCGCGAGGCCGAGAAGCGCGGCAGCAGCGCCAGCGCCGCGCCGGTGTGCAGGCAGGACATCACCCCGTACATCTGGGGGTTGGCGTGGAACAGGGGCAGGAAGACCAGGATGCGGTCGGCCTGGGTCAGCCCCAGCGCCGCCGCCATGTGCTCGCCGGCCATCGCGTAGCAGGCGTTGGAGATGACGGCGCCCTTGGGCAGACCGGTGGTGCCGGAGGTGTAGAGGATCGCGTTCGGCGTCCGGCCGGGCAGGGCGAGGCGTTCGCGCGGCGAGGGGGGCGGACCGTCCATGGTCTCGAAGCTCGCGTCGAGCCGGACCACCGGAAGCTCCAGCCCCAGCGCGGGGAGGTCGGGCCGGTGCTCGTCCTCGGCGACCAGGAGCGTCGCCTCGCTCTGCTCCAGCAGATAGCGCAGGCCGTCGCCGACCAGCGCCGTGTTGATGGGCACGGTGATGGCGCCCAGCTCGGACAGCGCGAACCAGGCGACCAGGAAGCCCGGCCGGTTGCCGGCCAGCATCGCCACCGTCCGCCCGGCCTCCACCCCCTGCCCGGCGAAGCGGGCGACCGCCTGGTCGACCAGCGCCGCCATGGCGGCGTAGCTGATGCTGCGGTCGCCGAACAGCAGGAAGGGCCGGTCCGGCGTGGCGGCGGCGCGGGCGTAGAGCGCGTCGGCGATCATGGGCGGCCCCCCTCGGCAACCAGGCGCTGGAGGTGCTTGGCGATGGTGTTCTTGAGGATTTCCGACGACCCGCCGGCGATCTCGTAAGCCTTGGCGTCGCGCAGGTAGCGGCCGAAACGCGCCGATTCCATGACGCCGTAGGCGCCGCAGATCTGCACCGCGCGGGAAGCGGTCTCGGTCGCCACCCGGCTGGCGAGCAGCTTCGCCTCGCTGCCGAAGCGGGCGATGTCGCGATGGTCGTCGAGCGCCCGGGCGGCGCTGTAGGTGAGCAGGCGGGCGGCGTCGATCTCCGTCAGCATGTCCGCGAAGTACCATTGGATTCCCTGGAAATCCAAGACCTTGCGGTCGAAGGCGGTGCGCCTGGCGGCGAAGGCGAGGGCACCGTCGAAGGCGGCCCGCGCGATCCCCAGGCTGATGGCCGCGGCCATGGTGCGGGAATAGTCCAGCGTGGTCACCGCCTGCCGCACGCCCTTGCCCTCCGTCCCGATCAGGTGGTCGGACGGCACCGCCACGCGGTCGAGGACGAGGTCGACGTGCGGGCCGTTGCGCAGGCCGAAGGTGGCGGCGTTCGGCCCCTCCTCGGTGGAGACGCCCGCCATGCCGCGGCGGACGAAGAAGACCGACACGCCGGCCGGCGTCTCCGCCAGGATGACGTAGGCTTCCGCCGCCGAGCCGGAGGTGATGAAGGATTTCCGCCCGCTCAGGACCCAGCGGTCGCCCTCGCGCACCGCCTTGGTGTCCAGGCTGCGGATGTCGCTTCCGTGGTTCGCCTCGGTCAGCGCGTAGGAGGTGATCAGGCCCTGGCCGAACTCCGGCAGGACGGCCCGCTTCAGGCTGTCCGCGCCGAACAGCCGGATGATGGTCTGGGCCTGGAGGATGGTGATCAGGCTGATGCCGACGGCGGCGCTGGCGTAGGACGCCTCCTCGAACAGAGCCGCGCAATGGGCGAAGCCCAGCCCCCGGCCGCCGGCCTCGACCGGCAGGGTCAGGCTGTTGTAGCCGTGCCGCGCCAGCGCCTTGATCGCCGCCACGGGGTAGACGTCCTCGCGGTCGATGGCGTCGGCCTGCGGCTCGACATGCTCGGCCAGGACGCGCCGCAACGGTTCAAGAAATTCGCTTTCGACCTGGTCGACCCACAGCGTCATGGTTTCGTCCTCTCCTCCCCCCTTCGGCCTTCCGCGGAGGGTGGGCGGCAGCATGGCAGCGCCCCTGATCGCTTGGAAGGCGGATTGTTGAGATTGCGGTTGACTTGTCCGCATACCGCAATATGATGCCGATATATCGCGGTGACATCAACAGTATCTTAGACCAGCAATTAACGAAAGCTGCCAAGGAGGGACCCGTGAGGCTCACCGATGCCCAGATGGCCGAGTATGAGGAGCGCGGATTTCTGATGTTTCCCGATCTGGTGTCGGCGGAGGAGGTCGAGTGCCTGCGCCGTGACCTGATGCGGGTGACCGGCCTGGAAGCCGAGGGCGTGATCCGCGAGAAGACCGGGGCGATCCGTTCCGTCTTCCGTGTCCACGATCCGGAAAGCCCGACCGCGTCGCCGCCCTTCCAGGCCCTGGCGACCCTGCCGCGGGTCATCGGGCCGGCCCGGCAGGTGCTGGGCGACGAGGCGGTCTACGTCTACCACACCAAGTGCAACCTCAAGGACGCGATCGACGGCGCCATCTGGCAGTGGCACCAGGACTACGGCTACTGGAAGACCGACGGGGTGGCCCGGCCGGACATGGCCACCTCGCTGCTGATGCTGGACGAGGCGACGGAGATCGGCGGCTGCCTCTACTTCATCCCCGGCAGCCACAAGCTCGGCCGCCTCGATCCGGAGATGGACGAGGTCACCACCTCCTACAAGCTGTGGACGGTGCCCAAGGCGCAGGTCATCGACATCATGAAGCGCTTTGGCGACCCGGTGGCGATCACCGGCAAGCCGGGCACCGTGGTGCTGTTCCACCCGAACATCATCCATGGCTCGGGCCACAACATGTCGCGCCATTCGCGCTGGCACATCTACACGGTCTACAACCAGGTCTCCAACCGGCCGGAGCCGGTGGAAAACCCGCGGCCCGAATGGGTGGTGGCGCGGCGTTGCGAGCCGCTGGAGGCCGGCAGCGACGACGGCATCCTGCAACTCCGCGCACAAGCCGCGGAATGAGCGGGCCGCAGGGGGCGCCCTTCCGGGCGGCGGTGCTCCGCGAGGTCGGGGCGCCGCTGTCCATCGAACGCCTGACCCTGGCTCCGCTGGAGCCGACCGACGTGCTGGTCCGCATGCACGCCGCCGGCCTCTGCCACACCGACCGCGAGGCGATGACCGGGGCCTTCCCGGTGCCGCTTCCCGTGGTGCTCGGCCATGAGGGGGCCGGCGTGGTCGAGGCGGTCGGCTCCGCCGTCCACCGGGTGAAGCCGGGGCAGCACGTCGTCTGCACCATCTACGCCGCCTGCGGCCAGTGCTATTACTGCCGCCGCGACCAGCCCATGCTGTGCGACGAGGTGGTGCCCAACCATCGCTCCGCCACCCTGTCGGGCGGCCGCACCCGCCTGCGCGACGGCACCGGGGAGGGCGCCGGGGAGGTCGGCCATTTCCTCAGCGTGTCGTCCTTCGCCGAATACGCGGTGGTGCCGGAGGCGGCGGCCGTCCCGGTGCCGGCCGAGCTGCCCTTCGACAAGGCCTGCCTGCTGGGCTGCGGGGTCATCACCGGGGTCGGCGCCGTCATGCGGGTGGCCCGGGTGGGGCTGGGCGACAGCGTCGTCGTCGTCGGCTGCGGCCCGGTGGGGCTCAACGTCGTGCAGGGCGCCCGCCTCGCCGGGGCCGGGGCCATCCTGGCGATCGACCGCCGCGCCGACAAGCTGGAGCGCGCCCGCGCCTTCGGCGCCACCCACCTCATCGAGGCCGGGGAGGGCGTCGACGTCGCCGCCCGCATCCGCGCGGTCACCGGCGGCCGCGGCGCCGACCACGCCTTCGAGGCGGCGGGGGTGATCGGCTCGCTCCAGACGGCGATCGACGGCACCCGGCCCGGGGGCAGCGTGACCATCCTCGGCAAGACCGATCCGGACCGCCTGATCGAGCTGCGTTTCGGGTCGATCACCGGGGAGCGGCGCATCCTGCGCTCCAGCCTGGGCGGGGCCAAGGCGGCGGACGACTTCCCGGCCTACGCCCGTGCCTATCTGGACGGGCGCCTGCAACTGGACGAGCTGATCGACCGCCGCCTGCCGCTGGAGGCGATCAACGACGCCTTCGAGGCGGTGGACCGGGGCGACATCGTCCGCGCCGTGGTGGTGATGCATGAGTGAGCCGACCGGAACGGAAGCCGGCACGGTCCGGCTGGAGCGGCACGACGCGGTCGCCGTGCTGACCCTCGACGCCCCGGCGACCCGCAACGCGGTGACCGATCCCCCGGTGCTGAACGCGCTGGTGGCGGCGCTGGAGCAGGTCGGGGCCGACCGGAGCGTCCGGGCGCTGGTGGTGACCGGCGCCGGCAAGGCCTTCAGCGCTGGCGGCAACATCCACGACATCCGCGCCCGCCGCGGCATGTTCGGCGGACCCGCCGACGCGGTGCGCAACAACTACCGGGCGGGGGTGCAGCGCATCCCGCGGGCCATGGCGGAGCTGGAGATCCCGGTGATCGCGGCGATCAACGGGCCGGCCTACGGGGCGGGCTGCGACCTTGCCTTCATGTGCGACCTGCGCATCGCCGCCGCCTCGGCCCGCATCGCCTCCAACTTCGTCAAGCTCGGGCTGATCTCCGGCGACGGCGGGCTGTGGTTCCTGTCGCGTATCGCCGGCCCGGCGCGCGCCGCCGAGATGGCCTTCACCGGCGCCCCGGTGGACGCCGAACAGGCCGCCGCCTGGGGGCTGGTCTCGCGGGTCGTGCCCGACGAGGCGCTGATGCCGACCGCGCTGGAGCTTGCCGGCCGCATCGCGGAGAACCCGCCGGAGGCGGTGCGCATGACCAAGCGGCTGCTCCAGCAGGCGGAGAAGGTGGACCTGCCCACCATGCTGGATCTGGCGGCGGCCCTTCAGGGCATCTGCCACGCCGGCGAGGAATCGCGCCAGGCCATCGCCGCGGCGGCCGGCCCGGCGCCCTGACCGGCGATCACTTCAGGCTCCGGCGCCCGGAAGGGCACCAACACAAGCAAAAACGGGAGGGACAGAAGTATGAACACGCGTTTCTCGCGCATCCTGCTGGCGGCGACCACCGCGCTCGCCATGCTCGGCGCCGGCCCGCTGGCCGCGCAGACCACGGCCAAGCCGCAGCCGCCGATCCGCATCGGCGTGCTGACCGACCTGTCGGGCTCGCTCGCCGATCTCAGCGGCAAGGGCAGCGTCGAGGCGGTGAAGATGGCGGTGGAGGATTTCGGTGCCTCCGTCCTCGACCGCAAGGTGGAGGTCGTGGCCGCCGACCACCAGAACAAGGCCGACGTCGGCACCCAGATCGCCGCCGACTGGTACGACAACCAGAACGTCGAGGTCATCATCGACCTGCCCAACTCGGCGGTGATGCTGGCCATCCAGGAGATGACCAAGCGCAAGAACAAGATCGTCTTCGGCACCGCCGGCGGTTCCTCCGACTTCTCCGGCAAGGCCTGCTCGCCGAACGGCATCCACTGGGTCTACGACACCTACGCGCTGGCCGCCGGCACCGGCCGCACCATGGTCAAGCAGGGCGGCGACAGCTGGTACTTCATCACGCTGGACTATTCCTTCGGCCTGTCGCTGGAGCGCGACACCTCCTCCTTCGTCACCGGGGCGGGCGGCAAGGTGCTGGGGGCATCGCGCCATCCCCTGAACACGGCGGATTTCTCGTCCTTCCTGCTGCAGGCGCAGTCCTCCAAGGCGAAGGTGATCGGTCTCGCCAACGCCGGCGGCGACCTCATCAACACGGTCAAGCAGGCCGCGGAGTTCGGCATCACCCGGCAGGGCCAGAAGCTGGCCGGCCTCCTGATGTTCCTGTCCGACATCCACGCGCTGGGGCTTGAGACGGCGCAGGGGCTGGTCCTGACCGAAGCCTTCTACTGGGACCAGAACGACGAGACCCGCGCCTTCTCCAAGCGCTTCTTCGAGCGGACGGGCCGCATGCCGACCATGGTGCAGGCCGGCAACTACGGCGCCATCACCCACTATCTGAACGCCGTCAAGGCCGCCGGCACCACCGACGCCGGCAAGGTGATGGCGACCATGAAGGCGACGCCGATCAACGACTTCATGACCAAGAACGGGAAGATTCGCGAGGACGGCCGCGTCATCCGCGACATGTATCTGTTCGAGGTCAAGCCGCCGGCGGAGTCCAAGGGGCCGTGGGACTATTACAAGCAGCTCGGCGTCATTCCGGCCGCCGACGCCGCCCGGCCCCTGTCGGAGAGCGACTGCCCGCTGGTCAAGAAGCCCTGACACGAGGCGCCATGCCTTGCGCCGCGGGCCGGACCGCGCTAGAGCCAGAGCGTCGGTCCGGTCCCGTGGCCGGTGTGGATCGAGGGTTGGGGAGGGTGTCGTGAGAGAGCCGGGCGAAGCCAGCGCAGCCGAAGGGTCCCTCGCGGACCAGGCCTACGCCGCGATCGAGGAGCTGATCGTGTCGGGCGCGCTGCCGCCGCGCAGCTTCGTCTCGGAGAAGCAGATCAGCGCCCAGCTCGGCATCGGCCGCACCCCGGTGCGCGAGGCGCTGAAGCGGCTGGAACTGGACGGCATGGTGACCATCGTGCCCTCGCGCGGCATCATGGTGACCGAGGTGGACGTCAAGCTCCAGCTCTACGTGCTCGACGTGCGGCGCGAGCTGGAGCGGCTGATCGCGCGGCGTGCCGCGCGCTACGCCGTTCCCGCCGAGCGGGAGCGCTGCCGGGCCATCGCCGAGGCGATGCTGGAGTCGGCCCGCACCGGCGACGGCCGGCGCTTCATGCATCTGGACCAGGAGTTCAACCAGCTCCTCGACCAATGCGCGCGCAACCCGGTGGCGGTGCAGACCATCCGCCCGCTGCGGTCGCTGTCGCGGCGTTTCTGGTTCCAGAACCAGCACAGCCAGCCGAACAGCCTGGAGGACGGCGCCGCGACCCACGCCGCGCTGATGATGGCGGTCCACCAGGGCGACGTCGAGGGGGCCGCCGCCGCCTCCGACCGGCTGATGAGCTATGTGGAGGATTTCGCCCGGGCCACCCTGCGCTACCCCTTCGAGAATCTGGTGTCCTGAGCCGGTCTGCTGGGCGCCGCCCCTATGGCCCCTTCCGGCCGGCCATGTGGGCAAGATAGGCGACGATGCGCCCGAGGTCGGCGTCGCTCAGCATCGTCGCGTCGAAGCCCGGCATCTGCTGCGCGGGCCAGTTCCGCACCGCGCGCGGGTCGCGGATCAGAAGGGTGAGCCCGGCGGGGGTCAGATACTCGGTCGGGTTCATGGGGAGGTTCAGGTCCGGCCCGACCTCGCCGCTGCCCGCTCCGTTCATCCGGTGGCAGGCCAGGCATTGGGTGATGAAGAGGGACTGGCCGGCACGGGCCGGCGAGTCCGCGGGCAGCGCGGCGTCGACCGCCAGCTGGGGCCAGCGGCGGAGCGGGCTGTCGACGCTGGCCAGGCGGGCGATCTGGTAGGGCCATTGCTCGCTGGCGATGCCCGACTCCTCGGGCCTCAGCCAGACCAGATAGAAGGGGCCGGCGGAGACCTCCTTGCCCGGCAGGTTGGGCCAGGGCCGGTCGGCGGGCTCCACCGCCAGGAAGGCGACCGCGCCCTCGCCGCCGCGGTTCAGGCACAGCTCCGGCGGCAGCTGCGCGGCGAAGCCGTCGCTGGCGACGGCCTCAAGGACCGCGTCGGCCGGAAAGCCGTCGGCCGCGATCAGGCTGGCCAGCGGGACGGCGCGGTAGCGCATCGGGCCGCCGTAGGCGACGTCGGCGGGAATGTCCACCGTGACGGCGTCGGGACGGGCGAGCAGCGCGTCGCGGTCGAAGGTCCGTTCGACCCCGGCGACGGCGATGGTCAGCAGCGGCCCGGCGGCGCGGGCCGGCAGGGCCGCGACGGCCAGGAGAAGGCAGGCGATCAGCAACGGTTGCCGGACCATGGGGTGGCTCCTTCCAGGGGCGGCGGCCTTCCGCCGGTGGCGGGCGCGCGCCCCATCATACCGCCGACGCCGGGGCGGACGCCATCGGATGCCGCCGAGTTCACGCCCGCGGCGTCACGCACCGGGCGGCGCGGGGCGGGAACGCGACCGCATCAGGGCGCCGCGTTCCGTCACCAGGACGCTGGCCAGCGCGAGGAGGCCCAGTGCGGCGAATCCCGCCAGCAGGGGGCGGACCGTCCCGTCGAAGGCCTGGCCGATCGCCCAGCCGACGATGGCCCCGGCCGCCGTGGTGTAGAAGCCGACGAAGGACGACCCCATGCCCGCCACGCGGCCGAGCGGCTCCATGGCGATCGCGTTGAAGTTCGGGGCGATCAGGCCGAAGCAGTAGAACTGGACGGCCATGAAGGCCATGAGGACCGCCAGCGGCGGGTGTTCGGGAAAGCCCGCCAGCGCCATGGCCGCGCCGGCGGCGACATAGGCGAGCAGCGCCGTGTGGGAGACCCGGTGCATGCCCAGCCGGCCGACCAGCCGTGCGTTGGTCAGCGAGGCCAGCGCCATGACCATGGCGATGGCCCCGAAGGCCAGCGGGAACAGGTCGCCCAGCCCGTAGACGTCGACGAAGATCTGCTGGGCGCTGCCGACGTAGCTGAGCAGGCCACCGAACAGGAAGCCCATGGCCACGGTGTAGCCCAGGGTGGCGCGGGTCTTGACGACCTTGCCGAAGGCATGGCTCAGGGCGGCGGTGGACAGCGGCATGCGGTCCGCCGCCGGCCGCGTCTCCGCCAGCCGAAGCAGCGACCAGACGAAGGCGGCAACGGCGGTCAGGAACAGCGCGCCGAAGATCCAAGGCCACGACCCCAGCCGCAGGATGCCCTCGCCCAGCGCCGGGGCGATGACGGGGACGATGATGAAGACCATCATGACGAAGGACATCACCCGCGCCATGTCGCGCCCGACGAAGCGGTCGCGCACGATGGCGATGGCGACCACCCGCGGGGCCGCCGCGCCGAAGCCCTGGAGGGCGCGCGCCGCCAGCAGTGCGGTGAAGCTGGGGGCGAGCGCCGCCCCCAGCGATCCGATGGCGAAGATGACCAGCCCGGCCGCCAGCACCGGCTTGCGTCCGAAGCGGTCCGACAGGGGGCCGTGGAAGGGCTGCCCGATGGCGAAGCCGAGCATGTAGGCGGTGACGACGAGCTGACGGTCGTTCGCCCCGGTCACCGCGTAGGCGTTCACGATGTCGGGCAGGGCGACCAGCATGATGTCGATGGACAGCGCGGTGAGCGCCATCAGCAGCGCCATCAGGGCGACGAATTCGGGGAAGCGGACGTCGCGGGTCCGCGCGGGGGCATCGGTCGGGTGGAGCATCGGGCCAATCTGGTGCGGCGATCCGCTGCTGTCCATCGGCAATCGCGCAGCCCCGCTGCCCGGAATTCGGATGGGTTGCGCCATCCCCACCCGGGCGGGACACCGGGCACCGGACGAAAAAACAGCGGGGTGGGGGCTGGACGTTGTGCGATGCGGCATCATATAGCCCTTCGTCGCTTCGGCGACGCGCCTTTATGGCGTTTCCTCCCTAGACTCGGCCGCCGACCTGCGTTCGGCGGCCATTTTTTCATGCATGGTGGAGCCCCCGGCGCCGGGGCATGCCCTGGCCCCTCACCCGAGCCAGATGCCGTCGCCGACGCTGGCGTTCACCTTGGCGATGGTCTCGGCGCTGTCCGCGAACTGGAGCAGCACCTCCTCGCGGGTCATGCGCCCGCTGTCCAGTGCGCCGAGCCAGCCGCTCGCCCCCGCCTCGTCGGCCGGCCCGTCCCGCAGGTTCCGGTACAGGAGATCGACGAAGCCGGCGTTGTCCGGGATGCCGAAGCGCTGCACGAACTCGGGGGCCGCCAGGAACCGGCGGGCCATCTCGGTCATGCTCATGCCCGTGGTGTTGGCGTAGGTCCAGGCGGTGAGGCCCGGGGCGTCCGGCGCGCGGTCCAGCGCGGCTTCGTACAGCCGGTGGACGGAAAAGGCCGGATCGGCGGGATCGACCACCAGCGTGCCGTCGGTGAACTGGACGCGCTCGATCCCCCCAAGCGCGTCCTGGCTGATCACCGCCGTGAGGGTGATGCATCCGCCGCCGTGGCTGACGCTGTATGCCGAGCGCGGGCCGGCAACGAGGTATGTGTCGATCCCGTCCCCCCCGTCGGCGCTGTTTTGCCCGCCGTCGCCCCGGAGGATATCGTCCCCCGCCCCGCCGGAAAGCGCGTCGCTCCCATCCCCTCCGACCAACGTATCACCCCCATTGCCTCCCATCAGGGTGTCATTCCCCGCATAGCCCATGAGGTAATCCGCGAAGCTGCTGCCGTTAACGGCATCATCTCCGTCGTACATCGAATCAGGGATGGTAATATTATACAAGTCGTTGCTTGAGTATCCGTACTTGTTTATACCAGTAACAGTATGGTCTATGGAGTTGTCTGTATTGTAGAACGAAATGCTGGAAAGATACCAGATTATTCTGAATGATCCATTGGCAATTCCCCAGCTTCCGTCTTGCAAAACAAACTCAAACTGGAGTGGCGTTTGAGAAATGATGCGCGGAGTTCCCGAGTGGTAGAAGTAATTGATGCGCATGTCGATTGGGTTCGATGCGGATACGGTAGCCAATTCCAGCTCCTTTCTTTGCGCATATCATGAGGCGAGAATGCATTCCGTTCTTCAAAAATTAATGGTGTTCCAAAAACGGCTGCGTGTGAATGGTGTGGTGTTGTTCTGTCATCGGTTCTTCTGAGACTGGTAGCCGTACTGTTGCATCGAGTTCCCACGGGTCGCGCGTGCGTTCTGCCATCTCCTCCGCCCGGTCGATGAGGGCGTGGCAAGGCCCGTCCCAGGCAGACCCTGGATAGACAGCCCCGTCCATCCAAGGTCTTTGTACGCTCCACTCATTGGGCCATCGATCTGTCGCCGGATCTGCTCAGTGGTGACCGGCTGCGAAAAGTCCGGGTCGTGACGGGTGAGGCCCACGACGCCGCGTTGCTCCTCTGCACACCATAGGATGCGCCGTCTGCGTGTAGCGCAACCTAAGTATGGCAGCAACCAGCGGTCTGTTCCATATGAATTGGTTCCGTAATCGGGGAGCCCTGGGCGGAAGGCGCCCAGGTCAGTTCTTCCGGCCCCCTGTTACCGGAGCCGCCCATTCGATTGGCGCGTCAGCGATCGGCGGGTGGGCGAACGAGAGCAGCGGACCCAAGCCGGACCCTGATCCAGCAGCGAGCGTTCTGATGAACAATCATGCTTGTGGAAATGGCTGAGGCGCCAGGATTGTGCCCCGATTTCCATCAACCCCTGACACCGCCGAGCGTTCGGCCCACTCCACACCGCTGCCGGGATCGGAGAAGCAGTGAGTGGCATGAATAATTCCAACCTCGGAAAAGATGCCATTGCCTCCGAAATCATCGGCAGGTTTAGTGATTGTGAAGAGTATGAAACCGCACGCGCCCCTTCAGAACGTTCCTGGTGCGGCCGACGCGACGTCCGCCAAGCGGCGGTCGAGTGTGATGAGTTCGGCATTGAGCTTGCGGGTCAGCCAAAGATAGCTGGCATCGTAAGCGGTCAGGCCGGTGGCGTCGGCAAGCTGGAGCACCTCGGCATGCTCAACGTCGGTGATGTCCATCGCCATCCGCCCGAGTAACTGGAAGGCGGCCATGAATTCGCCACGCTGGGCTGGGTTCCGCTTGATTTTCTTCCACGCGATACTGGCGACCTCGTAGTGCAACAGCGTAGGGGCAACCAGCCGCCCGGTGAGTTGTTCGACCACAGTTGCGGCGTCCGGCTCTCCGAACAGCACGGCGGCAATGGCGGACGCATCAACGACCTTAACGTTCATCGCGATCAGCCCGGATGAGCGCCGCAGCTTCCGATGGTGTTTGAATGCCGAGCCGGCGGACTTCGGCCAGAACCTCTTCCGGCGTCAGCCTGTGTGGTTCACGTACCGCCTCTTCGATGATGGCCAACAGTTCGCCTTGAAGTGAGCGATGATGGCGCGCTGCCCGTTCCTTAAGCCGGTGCACGATCTCATCGGGTGCATTCTTGATCGAGAGATTGACTGGCATGTGGCAGCTCCAAATTGGCGCCATTCTGGCGCCATCATATCGGTCTGATATGAAAGCGGCAAGTCGGAGGGCGATGAAGCAGGGCAGCGAGTCCAGGGTAAGGGATCGCGGGAAACCACAGGTGCAAGCCCGCCAGAAGGAGCATTCCTCCAGCCTTGTCGTGAAGTTCGGCCGGATGAACCCGCAACTTCAGTATGTCACATTCCGTGTCGACCAGATTTTGCCGTTTCCGTCCGCTGATCTTCTTGCCGCCATCGTAGCCACGCGGGCCGCCGGACTCGGTCGTCTTCACGGATTGACGGTCAATGGTGGCCGCCGTTGGTTGGGCCTTGCGGCCACGCCGGGTTCGATACTGCTCGCGCAGCGCCGCGTTGACCTGTTCCCGCTTCCCGCTTCCCGCTTTTGCGCCAGCGGCGGAAGCGATCGTACCGGTCGGTCCAGGGTGGCAGATCGTGGGGCATCATGCGCCAAGCGATGCCGCCACGCAGCACAAACAAGCATCCGTCAATGATGCGCGTCAGGTCGTGTTTGCGCGGCGCATCCGCGATGCCCGCTTTTCGTGAAAAGGGTTGAAACGACAGCCACTCATCATCGGTAAAATCTGCTGGATATCGATCCGGCATTGACGCTGTATTTTTCTATTTTTCTTCTCAACAGGCTTTGAGAGGTCTTGCTGTTTCGGATTTTGGGAAACACGAAACTGTCTCGCCTATGCGTGCTGCATTCTCACGCATAAGCGCCATTTCTCATCTAAAGAGAAAATCGACAATACGGCGGATTTTCTTGCTGGGAAAGTTGGCTGGGGCGCCAGGATTCGAACCTGGGAATGGCGGTACCAAAAACCGCTGCCTTACCGCTTGGCGACGCCCCAACCGATCGACCGGCGATGCAAAAGGCCGGAAGGGGCGGGACCATAATCGGAAACCCGGCCGTCTGCAACAGCCTTGTGCGCATCGCTTCCAGCGCCTTACCGCCCCTCGCGCCGCCAGGCCAGAAGGAGGGCGCCCAGCGCCAGGGCGAGGACGGCGGCGACCGGCAGCAGCGGCACTTCCGACACCCCCGTCACCACGAAGTCGCCGTTGGCGCGCAGGCCGATCCAGCCGTCGCCGTTGTGGGCGCGGTCGGGGCGGGTGCGGCGGACGTCGGGGCCGCCGCGGGCCTTGCCCTCCTCGTCGGCGATCCAGTGGACGCCGCCGCCGGTCGCCTCGGCGACCGGGGCGAGCCGGTCGCCGGTGGAGCGCACGTCGGCCAGCTCGGGCGGGTTGACCGCGCCGACCACGGCCAGCGCCGTGCGGTCGCCGTCGGTGATCCGGTAGATGCCCGGCTCGGCGGCGATCACGGTGGCGGCGGCGCGGCCGGGCTGGTCCTCCGCCATCTCCAGCGTGCGGGTCTCGTCCGACGGCGTGGTCAGGGTCACCGCGCGCGGGTCGGGCTCCAGCGAGCGGCGTTCCACCGTGATGCGGTTGCCGTCGACACGGGCGCGCAGGTCGTTCTCCTCCAGCTCCGGTTCCTTCATCAGCCAGTGGGCGAGGCGGCGCAGCAGCTCGGCCTGCGGGCCGCCGCCCTCGTAGCCACGGTTCCACAGCCAGATCTGGTCGGAGGCGAGCTGCGCCACCCGCCCCTTGCCCACGCGGTCGAGGATCAGCAGGGGCCGGCGGTCGGCCCCGTCCATGACCACCGAGCCGCTGGACGGCGTCACCTCCACCTGGTGGAACCAGCGGCCCCAGGCCGGCTCACCGTCGGGCCGGTCGCCGGGCAGGCCGGCGGTCACCGGGTGGCGGCGGCCCAGCTCGGTCACCGTCGGCCGGAAGGGGCGGTCGATGGTCTGCCCGGTCGGCTCGGCGGGGAGCACCTGGCCGAGCGGCGTGCGGAACAGCGACAGCGGCGTGGCGTAGCCCTGGCCGGAGGTCTCCAGCAGCGCGCCGCCCTTCTGCACATACTCCGCGATGTTCTCCAGATACATCTGCGGCAGCACGCCGCGCCGCCGGTAGCGGTCGAAGATGATCAGGTCGAACTCGTCCAGCTTGATCTCGAACAGCTCGCGGATGGGGAAGGCGATCAGCGACAGCTCGCGGATCGGCGTGCCGTCCTGCTTCTCCGGCGGGCGCAGGATGGTGAAATGGACGAGGTCGACCGACGGGTCGGCCTTCAGCAGGTTGCGCCAGGTCCGCTCGCCGGCGTGCGGTTCGCCCGACACCAGCAGGACGCGCAGCCGGTCGCGCACGCCGTTCACCACCACCGCCGCCCGGTTGTTGGCGAGCGTCAGCTCCTGGGGCGCCGCCTCGACCTCCAGCTCCAGCACGTTCTGGCCGCCGTGCCCCACCGCGAAGTCCATGCGCACGTCGCGCCCCACCGGCACGCGGATGGTGCGCGCGGGGCCGCCGTCCTGGCGCAGCGTGACCGCCGCGTCCGCCGACTGTCGGCCGGGCATGTCGTCGACCCGGATGGTCAGCTCCACCGGCTTGCCGACCAGCCCGTAGGTCGGCGCCTGCACGATGGCCAGACGCCGGTCGCCCTCGTCCCGGTTGCCGGTCAGCAGCGTGTGCAGCGGGCCGGCCTCGGCCAGCCGGGCGAGGTTCTCCGGCACGTCGTGGACCTGCCCGTCGGTGATCAGCACCGCCCCCGCCATGCGCCGGCGCGGCACGTCGGCCATGGCGCGGTTCAGCGCGTCGAACAGGCGCGTCTCGTTGATGGCGCCGCCGCCCGCGGCGCCGTCGCCGGCGCGCACCACCCGGACCTCCAGGTCGTCGAAGCGCTTCAGCCGGTCGCCCAGGTCGGCCAGCGCGCGCTCGGCCCGCGCCTTGCGGTCGCCGATGTTCTGGCTGGGCGAGTCGTCCACCACCACCACCGCCACGTCCTTGATCGGCTCGCGCTTCTCGTGGACCAGCGACGGGTTGACCAGGGCCACCGCCAGGACCAGCACGGCCAGCGCGCGCAGCCAGGCGCCGCGGGCGCGGCGCAGCAGGGCCAGCAGCAGGACGGCCAGCGCCACGGCGAACAGCGGCGCCAGCACCGCCCAGGGCAGCAGCGGCGCCAGCGCCACGGAGGTGCCGTCAAGCAACGATCCGGTGACGGTCATTGGCCGAGCCTTTCCAGGATCGCGGGAACATGCACCTGGTCGGCCTTGTAGTTGCCGGTCAGGGCGTACATGACCAGGTTGACGCCGAAGCGGAAGGCCATCTCGCGCTGCCGCTCGCCGCCGGGCACCACGGCGTAGAGGGGCTGGCCGTTGCGGTTCACCGCCCAGGCGGCGGCCCAGTCGTTGCCGCCGATGACCACCGGCGACACGCCGTCGTTGGTCCGGCCCTCGCGGGCCTCGACCCACAGCTCCCCGCCGTTGTAGCGGCCGGGGAAGTCGTTCAGCAGGTAGAAGGATTTGGTGAGGACGTGGTCGGGCGGCACCGGGGCCAGCGGCGGCACGTCCAGCCCCTCCACCAGCGCCTGGAGCGGGCGCCCGCCGCCGGACAGGCCGGCCGACTGGTCGCGGGTGTCGAACAGGATGGTGCCGCCGTTGCGCATGTACTCGTTGACCCGCCGCCGCGCTTGGTCGCTGAGCCCGCCCTGCGCCGACGACACCGGCCAGTAGAGCAGGGGGAAGAAGGCCAGCTCGTCGCGCTCCAGGTCGACGCCCACCGCCCCCGTCGCCTCCACCGCGGTGCGCCGGTTCAGCACCTCCACCAGCCCCTCCAGCCCGGCGCGCGAGGTCTCGTCCACCGCCCCGTCGCCGGTCCGCACATAGGCGAGGTAGGTCTCGGCCGTGACCAGCGTGGCCTGGGCGTCGTCGGCGCGGGCCGGCCCCGCCGCCGCCCCGTCATCCTTCTGCCACGGTGCCGGAGCAAATGCCTTCCCATCCGATGCCGCTCTTTC
>JAEZHQ010000394.1 GCA_023416455.1 Pseudomonadota bacterium
GTCCAAACCGCCGCCGGGGCCGGCGGCTCCCTGGTCCGAACCGCCGCCTCCGCCGGCGGCGGCCGCTTGGCTGAGCGCGCCCAGCGCCCGCCCGCCGCCCCCGTCGCCACGCAGCGCGACCGGGGGCCGGACCACAACCAGCCTGACGAAGGGCATCGACTGGCTCGGCCCCGCCGGGCGTTGACGGCCGACCGCCCCACGCCTTCCGCGACCGGCGGGAGGCCCGGCCACGCGCGGCGGCGGAAGATGGGGCGCCATCCATCAAAATTGATGCAATCCCGCTTGATCTTTCTTATGAGTGGGATTACCACTTTCTTTGGTAAACGCATTTTTACCAATATGCGGTTCCATCCTGGAACGGAGGAGCCGCAAGGGCACAACGGATCCACGAGGTCGGCCGTGGCACAGGACGAAACCGATACGTTGGCAAGACCCCTGGCGGGCGCGGACCGGCGCCATCGCGGCTGGCCGGCGGCCGCTCCGGAGCACCGCAGTTCCATCTTCCATGGCGCGCCCGCGACGATCCGTTCCCTGCGCCTCCTGGTCGTCGAGGACGAGGCGGCGACGGCGGAAGCGGTGTGCATGGCGGTCACCGAACTCGGCCACACGGTCTGCGGCACCGCCAGAACCGAGGCGGAAGCCGTGGAGATCGCCGGGCGCGAGAAGCCCGACGTGGCGCTCATGGATGTCCGGCTGGCCGGCGGCGACGGCATCGAGGCGGCGCGGCGCCTGAACGCCAACTATGGCATCCGCTCCATCTTCCTGTCCGGCTACGCCAACCACGCGACCATGGCCCGGATCACCGAGACCTACCCGCTGGGCGTGGTGCACAAACCCTTCTCCTTCACGCAGCTCAAGGTCGCGCTCGACCTGGCGGCGCGGCGCCTGCGCGCCCCGCGGGAGTGACGCCGGCCTCCCGGCGCCCGGCACGAATGCGGCGGCGTCCCGCGGGCGGCGGCGCTTGACCTCCGGGCGGCCATGGCCCGAACATGGGGGCCGACCGGCAGGAAGGCCCCCCGCATGAACGCGACGCACCCCGTCACCCTCTACCACGCCCCGATGACGCGATCCTCCAGCGCCCTCATCCTGCTGGAGGAGCTGGGTGCGCCATACACCCTCCACACGGTCAACATGAAGGCCGGGGAGCAGCGCCGGCCCGCCTATCTGGCGGTCAACCCGATGGGCAAGGTGCCCGCGCTGCGGCACGGCGACGCCCTCGTCACCGAGCAGGTCGCCATCTTCCTCCATCTCGCCGACCTTTTCCCGGAGGCCGGGCTGGCCCCGCCCATCGGCGACCCGCTGCGCGGTCCCTATCTGCGCTGGATGGTCTATTATGCGGCAAGCTTCGAGCCGGCGGTGGTCGACCGCGCCATGAATCGCGAGCCGGCCCCGCCCTCCACCTCGCCCTACGGCGACTTCGACACGATGCTGGGCACGCTGATCGACCAGCTCGCCAAGGGACCCTGGCTGCTGGGCGACCGCTTCACGGCCGCCGACCTGCTGTGGGGCACCGCCCTGGACTGGACCGTCGGGTGGAAGCTGGTGCCCGGGCACCCGGTGATCGCGGGCTACGTCGACCGGGTGACGGCGCGGCCGGCGGTGGCCCGGGTCCGGGCCATGGACGCCGACCTCGCCGCCGCCCACGAAGCCGCCAATGCGGCCGGGACGGCCGCCGGAACCAATGCGGCCGGGACGGCTGCCGGAACCAATACGGCCGGGACGGCTGCCGGAACCAATACGGCCGGAACCGATGCCGCTGCGGGCGGCCCGACGGCGTGACCGGGTCTCCCCGGACGGGATGCCCCATGGCGCGGCTCCGCCCGCCCCGCACTTGGCCGCGCCCGCGGTCGCGGAGCGGGAATCGGCAAGGGCGGCCTCCCCGGGGAAGCCGCCCTTCGCCATGGCCGGACCGGCCGCGTTGACCGTGGCCCCGTCGGGCGGGCGTCCGGTGGCTTCCACCGGGCGCCCGCGTCGCGTCATTCCTGAACGAACGCCTTCACGTAGGACGACGACAGCGGCTGCACGAGATAGTCGAGCGGCGTGCGCGCGGACAGCAGGATGCGGGCCTCGACGGGCATTCCCGGCTTGATCGTCAGGTTCTGCACGGAGTGCGCGTCGCTGTCCTTCAGGCGGATGCGGGCCAGGTAATGCTCCTGGCGGGTCACCGGGTCGAGCACGCGGTCGGCGGAGACGTAGGTGACGGTGCCGTCCAGCGACCCCACGACGCGGCTGTCATAGGCGGTCAGCTGCACCTTCACCGGAAGGTCGACGGTCAGCGACTTGATGTCCTTGGGCTGCACCTTCACCTCGGCGAGAAGCGCGCGCTCGTCCGGGATGACGTCGAGGATCGGCTCGTTGGCGGTGATGGTTCCGCCCACCGCCCAGTGGCTGTGCATCACCACCGTGCCCTCGTCCGGCGCCTTGATGGCCCGGGTCTCCAGGCGGTTGGCGGCGTCGCGGATCTGCTCGGCCAGCTTGATCACCTCGCCGCGCGCCTTCTCCAGGTCGACCAGCACCTTCTCGCGGAAATCGTTGCGGCGGCGCATCAGCTCGCCCTGGGCGTCGACCGCCGCCTGCTTGGCCTGGGCGATCTTGGCCTCCAGCTCGTGATCGCGGCCCTTCAGGCGGGCCTCCTCCTTCTGCTGCTCGACCAGCTTGGTGCGCGTGGAGTTGCCGCGGGTGAGCAGGCCCTGGGTGATGCGCAGGTCGTCCTCGATCAGCGCGATCTCGCGGGCGACGAACTTGCGCTGTTCCTCCAGGCTTCTGACCTCCTCGCCGAGGGTCGCCACCCGCTCCTTGATGAGCTGCGCCTCGGTGTCGAGCTGGCTGCGGCGGACCTGGAACAGGGTCTCCTGGTTGCTCATCGTCTTTTCCACCGCGCGGTCGGCGCCGCGGCGGCGGGCGAGGTCGCCCGGCCATTCGATGGCCGCCTGCTCGAACAGCTCGGCGGTCAGGCGGGCCTCCAGGGCCAGCGTGTCGAGCCAGGAGGTGGTCAGGACCTGCAACCGGGTCGCCGCCTCGGTGCTGTCCAGGCGCATGAGCACCTGCCCGGGCTTCACCTTGTCGCCTTCCTTGACGAGGATCTCGTCGATCTGTGCGGTCTCCGTGTGCTTCACGACCTTGCGGCCGGTTTCCGGCGCCAGCGCGCCGTTGGCCATCACGGCGCTGTGGAGCGGAGCCAGGGCGGCCCAGGCGGTCATCCCGCCGAAGCCCACCGCCAGGACCAGGAAGCCGCCGGCGAGCAGCCCGCTGACCCGCGTGTCGGGGACAAGCGCGCGCAGGGCGCTGATCGACGTCATGGTCTTCGTCTTGTGGGAAGTCGTGCTGGTGGTCATGGGAGGATGTCCTTTTTCGCCCGGGTTCGCTTCGGGGGGGAGGTGCGTCAGCCGGCTGCGCTCTGCTGCACCGGCGCGGGGCCGACGTTGCGCAGGCGGGCCCAGTTGGCGCCCTGCTGCTCCTGACGCTGGGGCAGTTCCACCGCCATGCCGTTCTTCAGCACGAAGGTCTTGTCGGCAAGGTCGACGAAGGCGGGGCTGTGGGTCAGCACGATGGTGCTGGCGCCGCGGGCCTTGGCGCCGGCGACGAAGTCGCGCACCGCCTTGTGGCCGATCTCGTCCATCCCGGCGGACGGCTCGTCCAGCACCATCAGGGGCGGGTCGCCGAAGCCGGCCCGGGCCAGGGCGATCAGGCGGGCGGAGGCGCCGGTGATCGGGAACAGCGGGTCGGAGACGTCGGTCTCGTAGCCGCCGGGCAGGCTCTCGATCCATTCGTGGATGCCGGCGCGCTTGGCGGCCTCCTCCACCTCCTCCTGGGTGGCGTCGGTGAAGCGGGCGATGTTCTCGGCGATGGTGCCGGGCAGCAGGTCGGCGCTCTGCGACAGGTAGCCGATGCCCTGCTTCGGGCTGTCCGGGTTCAGCGCGGCGACGGCGAGACCGCCCAGCCGCACCGTGCCCGCCGACGGGAGGGCGACGCCGGCCAGCAGCCGGGCCAGGACCGACTTGCCCGAACGGTTGGGGCCGGCGATGCACACCGTCTGGCCCGGCTCCACCGCCAGCGTGACGCTGCGCAGGATCGGCTTCTGGTCGCGGGGGGAGACGAAGAGGAGGTTCTCGACGCTCAGCCGCTCGCGTTCCGCCGGGACGGACGGGCGGGCCGGCTCACGCGACAGGCGCTTGAGCAGCGGCGACAGGCGGCGCCAGGATTGCAGCGACTTGTGGAGCTGGCCCCAGGCGCCGGCCGTCTGCTCCACCGGGGCCAGGCCGCGGCCGACCAGCATGGAGGTGGCGATCATGCCGCCGAAGGACAGGTGCTGCTCGATCACCAGCCAGGCGCCGACCCCGGTGACCGCGATCTGGATGATCATGCGCATCCACTTGGTGACGGCGCCGATGGCGGCGGAGCGCTCGGTGGAACGGCCCAGCAGAGCCGAGGAGGTCATGGCGTCCCGGGTCACCGCATCCAGCGCCCCCGGCCCCATGCGCAGGCCGCGCACGGTGTCGGAGCGCGCCATCAGCGCATCGAACAGCCGCTGCGAACGGCTGGTCGGAAGCTTGCCGTCCTCGGCGAAGTGCTTGACCGCCCAATGGCTGATGAAGCCCAGCGCGGTCATGATCACCATGGCGACGGCCAGGATCAGGGCCAGGAGCGGGTGGATCAGGTAGATGCCGATCACGTAGAGCGGCGCCCAGGGCAGATCCATCAGGGCCGACAGGGTCGGCCGCGACAGGGCCGCCTTGATCTCCATGAGGTCGCCGAGCGGGGCCGGGTCGGGCCGGCCGCGGCCGGAGGCGTCCAGCACGTCGGCGGTCAGCCGGCGCCGCCAGGCCATCTCCAGCGCGTTGCCGGCGCGGGCCAGGATGCGCGAGCGGACCGTCTCCAGCGCCGCGGTCAGCGTCAGGGCGATGACCACGATCACCGTCAGCATGATCAGCGTGTCGAAGTTCCCCGACGGGATGGCACGGCTGAACACCTGAAGGGAGTAGAGCGGCATCGCCAACATAAGAACGTTGATGGCCGCGCTGAAGACAAATGCACCAACAAGTATTCTTGAAAAATATGGGCTACCAAAAGCCGTCTTATCTGCGGCTGTAGCCGATTTTGAAGCAAATAGGCTAGGCATTTAAAGCCCTCCAATTGTCACCAGTCAAGGCAGAGCCCACTGGATGCAGGCGAGGGCTAGGGAACGCTATCTTGGTAAATGAAAGATAAACATTGATCCGCATCACAGGATTGACACCGGGAATCACCCCCTTTGCGCAACGCCCGCCGACTCCTCATGTGAAGGAGGGTCCCACCGGCCTGCCCTGGAGGTCGCATGAGCGGAACTCCCACAGCCGCCCCCCTCACCCTCGATCCCGGCCGCCTGACGCTGGCCGACCTGCGCCGGATCGCGCGCGCGCCGGTGATCCTGGCCCTGGCGCCCGGCTGCCGCCCGCGCATCGCGGCGGCGGCGCGCACGGTGGCCGACGCCGCGGCCGGCGACCGGGCGGTCTACGGGGTCAACACCGGCTTCGGCCTGCTGGCGAGGAAACGCATCGCCCCCGACCAGGTGCGGGAGCTGCAACGCCGTCTCGTCCTGTCGCACAGCGCCGGCACCGGGCCGGAGCTGCCGGCCGCCGTGGTCCGGCTGACCCTGGCGCTGAAGGTGAACGCGCTGGCCCGCGGCCATTCCGGCGTGCGGCCGGCGGTCGTCGACGCGCTGCTGGCCCTGCTCGCGCGCGACGTCCTGCCGGTGGTCCCGGCCAAGGGATCGGTCGGCGCCTCGGGCGACCTCGCCCCGCTGGCCCATCTGTGCGGCGTCCTGATCGGCGAGGGACAGGCCGACCTGGAGGGCCGCCGCCTGCCCGCCGTCAAGGCGCTGGCCCGGGCCGGCCTCGCCCCGCTGACGCTGGAAGCCAAGGAGGGGCTGGCCCTGCTCAACGGAACGCAGGTGTCCACGGCGCTGGCCCTTGCCGGCCTGTTCGCCGCGGAGAACGCCTTCGCCGCCGCCCTGGTCGCCGGCGCGCTCAGCGTCGACGCCGCCCGGGGCAGCGACGGGCCGTTCGACGCGCGCATCCACGAGCTGCGTGGCCAGCCCGGCCAGCGCGCCGTCGCCGCCGTCTACCGGGAGCTGCTGCACGGCAGCGCCATCCGGGAGTCGCACCGGGGCGACCATGGCACCGTCCAGGACCCCTACAGCCTGCGCTGCCAGCCTCAGGTGATGGGCGCCGTGCTCGACCATCTGCGCTTCGCCGCCGGGGTCCTGGAACGCGAGGCCAACGCGGTGTCCGACAACCCCCTGGTCTTTCCGGACAGCGGCGACATCGTCTCCGGCGGCAACTTCCACGCCGAGCCGGTGGCCATGGCCGCCGACGTGCTGGCGCTCGCCATCGCCGAGACCGGCGCCCTGTCGGAGCGGCGGACCGCCCTGCTCATGGACGCCAACCTGTCCGGCCTGCCGCCCTTCCTGGTCAGGGACGGCGGGCTGAACAGCGGCTTCATGATCGCGCAGGTGACGGCGGCGGCGCTGGCCGGCGAGAACCGGCAGATGGCCCACCCGGCCTGCGTCGACAGCCTGCCCACCTCGGCCAACCAGGAGGACCATGTCAGCATGGCCGCCCACGCCGCGCGCCGGCTGGCCGAGATGGCCGACAACCTGGCGGGCATCGTGGCGGTGGAGCTGCTGGCGGCCTGCCAGGGGATCGACCTGCTGGCCCCGCTCGCCACCTCCCCCGCCCTGGAGCGGGCCAAGGCGCTGCTGCGCGCCCGCGTCGCGCCCTGGGGCGACGACCGCGCCTTCGCCCCGGATCTTGCCGCCGCCAAGGCGCTGGTGACCGCCGGAGCCTTCCGCGTCCTGGTCAGCGACGACGCGCTCCCCTGACCCGCGAGGGCCGGCGCCCCGCCGCCCCCGGACGCCGCCCCGGGACGCCGCCCCTGCATGCCGTCCGGGGAGGCCGTCCGGGGACGCCGGCGTGAGACATGTGCGCGCAGGCCGGTGTTGAACGGTTGGAGCGCAGCCGGCGAACCGCTAAGGTTCCCCTCTCCTCAACACCGGCCGGCGCGGCCGACGCCGTTCATTACATTCTGGAGATCGTCATGGAAGGGCGCAAAGTCCCCTCTGTCGTGTTCAAGACCCGCGTGCGCGACGAAAGCGTCGGCGGGCCGAACCCGTTCCGTTGGCAGGATGTGAGCAGCCGCGAGATTTTTGACGGAAAGCGGGTCGTCGTCTTCTCGCTGCCGGGCGCCTTCACGCCGACCTGCTCGAACGAGCAGTGCCCGGCCTTCGACCGCCTCTATCCGGAGTTCCGCGATCTGGGTGTCGACGAGGTCTATTGCATCAGCGTCAACGACGCCTTCGTGATGTTCCAGTGGGGCAAGAGCCTGAATCTGAAGAACGTGAAGCTGATCCCCGACGGGTCGGGCCACTTCACGCGCCGCATGGGCATGCTGATCAACAAGGACCATGTCGGCTTCGGCTACCGCAGCTGGCGCTACGCCATGGTGGTCAAGGACGGCGTGGTCGAGAAGTGGTTCGAGGAGCCGGGCATCAACGACGCGGGCGAGAACGGCGACCCCTACGGCGAGTCCGCTCCCGAGAACGTGCTGGGCTACCTGCGCGCCCGCTGACCGCGGCCCTGCATCGACGCACGAAAGGCCGGCGCGCCCGAGGGGGTGCGCCGGCCTTTTCACATACCGCCGGCCGTCAGGCCGGAACCGCCGCACCGGCGTCGTCGTGGGCGGCGGCCTGCGCCGCCGCGCGGCGTCGCGCGATGCCGGCCCAGGCCCGCTCGTGCAGGTAGAAGGCGACCGTGTTGCACAGCGGCTCCACCAGGGCCAGGGCGCCGCCCACCATGACGCTGCCGGTCATCAGATAACCGACCGTGAAGGCCACCGTGAAGTGGACGCACGCAAAGCTCAGCGTCTTGGCCATGATGATCTCCCGAATCCCTTCACTCTCCGTCAAGATCAGGATGGCGCCGGCGCATTGATAGGTCCAATAGAAGGTTTCTAACCAATAAATAGGTTTTCTCTATCGATCTATCGGAAGGGACGGCGGCGGTCGCCGGCGTCGGGCAGGCGGGTGCGGCGCACCGCCGAACCGGGCGGCATCACCGCGAAGGGACGGCTGTGGGCCGGCTCCATCAGCGGAACGCCGGGCCTCCGGAAGAAGGGAATGAGCAGCGCCCCGGCGACGAAGCCGCCCACATGCGCCCAGAAGGCGACGCCGCCCCCGTCGCCGGTGGCCGGGGCGGTGACCCCGCTCAGGATCTGGGCGGCGAACCAGAAGCCCAGCACGATGACCGCGGGCACCGTGATGATCCGGACGATGATGATGAACCAGAACAGCACGCCGACGTTGGCCCGGGGGTGCAGCACCAGATAGGCGCCGAGCACGCCGCCGATCGCCCCGCTCGCCCCCAGCATGGGGACACCGGAGGTGGGGTGGGCGATGGCCTGGGCCAACGCCGCGGCGGTTCCGCACAGCAGGTAGAAGACCACGAAGCGTCCCCGTCCCATGCTGTCCTCGACGTTGTTCCCGAAAATCCAGAGGTACAGCATGTTGCCGGCGATGTGCATGATGCCGCCGTGCAGGAACATCGAGGTGACGACCGACAGCCACGCCGGCACCGCCCGCAGCGACGGCGGCAGATCGGCGTAGCCGAACAGGACCGCGGGGATCATGCCGAAGGAATAGACCGCGAGCGCCTCACCGCGCGGCCCCAGCGACCATTGCCACAGGAAGACCAGCACGCACAGCGCGATGATCGCCATGGTGATCACCGGCGTCCGCCGGGTTGGGTTGTCGTCGAAGAGGGGCAGGAAGAACATCGGCGGGG
>JAEZHQ010000432.1 GCA_023416455.1 Pseudomonadota bacterium
GGCCAGGTTGGCGTGGTGGTCGGCGGTGCCGCCATGGACCGCCACCGCGCGGCGGATCAGCGCCACGGCGCGCTCGGGGCGGCCGCGCTGGGCGGCCAGCACGCCCAGGAAATGCAGCGCGTTGGGCTCGCCCGGCGCGGCGTCCAGGATGCGGTGGTAGAGGATCTCCGCCTCGGCCAGCCGACCCGCCCCATGATGGTCCACGGCCACCCGCAAGGCTTCTTCCACCGTCGCCATGGCCGTGCCATCCTCAATTCCCAGGGTCCGCCCGCGCGGAGCCGTTGCGCTTCGCCTCCCGGGGTAGCATAAGACCCCGGCACCCGCCAGCCCGCCAGCCCGTCCGTCGTCCCGGAGGTCAGTCCCTTGAGCGGTTCCCTGCGCCTTGCCCTGTTCGACTGCGACGGCACCCTGGTGGACAGCCAGTTCCTCATCACCGAGTCCATGACCGCCGCCTTTGCCGCGCACGGGCTGGGCGCGCCCGATCCGGCCGCGCTGCGCCGCCTGGTCGGGCTGCCGCTGCTGCGGGCGGTGGCTCTGCTGCGCCCCGACCTCGACCCCGACCGCCGGGCCGGCGTGGCGGAGCGCTACAGGGAGGCTTTCGCCGACCTGCGCCGGCGGGGCGAGCCGGCCGAACCGCTGTTCCCGGGCATCCGCGACGCGCTCGACGCGCTGGAGGCCGCGGGCGTCCTGCTGGGCGTCGCCACCGGAAAGTCGCGCCGCGGCCTCGACGCCGTGCTGGAGCATCACGGGCTGACCTCCCGCTTCGTCACCTTGCAGACCGCCGACATCGGCCCGGGCAAGCCGCACCCCGAGATGGTGCTGCGGGCGCTCGCGGAAACCGGGGCGGCGGCGGCGGACACGGTTGTGATCGGCGACACCGTCTACGACATACAGATGGCCCGCAACGCACGGGTGGCGTCCGTCGGCGTCTCCTGGGGCTACCATGCGGTGGCCGAGCTGGAGGAGGCCGGTGCCGACCGCATCGTCCACCACGGCGGGGAGATCGCCGGCGCGGCGCTGGGGCTGGTGGGCCGGGGACAAACTGAAAAGAGCTGATGATGAAGCGTTTCTACAAGACCGTCTCGGTGGAGGCCGCCCCCGGCGGGTTCGAGGTGCGCCTCGACGGCCGCCCCATCCGCAGCCCGGCCAAGGCGCCGCTCGTCTTCGCCGGCGAGCCGCTGGCCCGCGGCGTCGCGGCGGAGTGGGAGGCCCAGGGCGACGCCATCGAGCCGCGGACCATGCCGCTGATGCAGCTCGCCAGCACCGCGGTGGATCTCGTCGGCAAGGGGCGCGCGGCCATCGTGGACGGCGTCGCCGCCTACGCGGAGACCGACCTGCTGTGCTACCGCGCCGAGCACCCGCAGGCGCTGGTGGAACGGCAGGCGCAGTCCTGGCAGCCCTTGCTCGACTGGGCGACCCTGCGCTACGACGCGCCGCTCCATGTGAACGTCGGCCTGATGCCCAAGCCCCAGCCGCCCGAGGCGTTGCGCGCCCTGCGCCGGGCGGTGGAGTCCTTCGACGACTGGACGCTGTCGGCGCTCCAGACGGCCACCGGCGCCTGCGGCTCGGTGATCGTGGCGCTGGCCCTGATCGAGGGGCGGGTCGGCGCCGAGGAGGCCTTCGCCGTTTCCCAGCTCGACGAGACCTTCCAGATCGAAGCCTGGGGCGAGGATCCCGAGGCCGCCCGGCGCCGCGCCGGGCTGCGCGACGACATCCTGGCCTGCCGCCGCTTCGTCGACCTGCTGCGGGCGTGACGCCGGTGGCGCCCGGCCGCCCTTTGCCGGCCACCCTTTGCCGGCAACCCTTTGGAGGCAGGCCGGGCGGAATGGGCGAGGCGCGGGAATAGGCGGCGGCGGCGGGGCGTCCCAGGAGAAGGCCGGGCTTGAGCCCGGCCGCGATCCAGGGAGGCCATCATGAACCGCTTGCCTTTTCTCGCCGCCGTGCTCGTCCTGGCGGCCGGAACGGCAGTCGCCCAGACGGCGGCGCCGACCCGCACCGGGCAGACCGCGTCCGGCCCCGTGCTGACCGATTCCCGCGGAATGACGCTCTACGTCTTCGACCGGGACGCCGACGGCAAGTCCGCCTGCAACGGCCAATGCGCGGCCAACTGGCCTCCGCTGGCGGCGGCCGGCGATGCCAGGCCCGCCGGCGACTACACCGTCGTCACCCGCGACGACGGCAGCAAGCAGTGGGCCTACAAGGGCAAGCCGCTCTACGCCTGGGGGAAGGACGCCAAGCCGGGCGACGCCACCGGCGACGGGGTCAACAACGTCTGGCACGTCGCCCGGCCCTGAGGGCGGGGCCGGCCGGAACGGCAAAGCCCCCGCGGCAGGGCGCCGCGGGGGCCTCCGGCCCTGGGGAGCCGTGCCGTGCCGGCTACTGGCCCGACCGGTCGGTCGGAGTCGCCGGCGCGCCCATCGGGGCACCCGGCGCGGCGGTGGTGCCGGTGGACGAGCGGCTGGCGGCATCGTTCGACGTGGCGCCGGACCGCTCCTTGTTGCGGCTCAGCGAGACCGTCGTGTCGGAGTAGGTGAACTCCGGCATGTTCTTGACGTCGTCGCGGCTCAGGCCGGACAGATGGATGCGATTCTGCCCCTGGTCCCACTGCGCGTCGTTGTAGTCGACGGCGACCTTCTTCTCGCCGATGCCGAGGAAGCCGCCCGAGGCGATCACCAGTTGGCTGGCCTGGCCATTGGAGTTGAGGATGATGTCCTCGACCTCGCCGACCTTCTCGTTGTCCTTGCCGTAGACGTTCTTGCCCATCAGCTCCTCGACGCTGGCCACTTGGCCGCCCGTCGGTCCGCTCTGGGTCATGTTGCGCTGGGCCTGGCCGGTCTGGTTCATGTCCGTGGCCGTCGGGCCACCGGTGGCGGCGTTGCCCGTCGCCGGCGGCACGGCCTGGGGTGTGGTGGTCTGGGGCGAGGTGGTCTGGGCGACCGCTGCGCCGGTCATCAGGGCCAGAACGGACGCCGCCGCGATGATTTCCCTCCGCATGTTGCATTCCTTTCCGCGTTATGGAGTGATTTTTGCCGGTGGCAGCCCAACAACAGGCCGGGGCGGCGTTGGTCACGCGGTCGGGAAATTTATTTCGGCGCACCCCTTCAGAACAGCACGGCAGAATATGCGAAGAACTCAGGGCGAGGCCCAGCCGGGTTTGCGCGGCGTCAATGTGGCCTCTCCGGCCTTGAACGCGATATGTTCTTGCTCCGCGCGGGCAACGTCTTCGAGCCTCAGGAGCGCAAGTGCGGCGGAGCCGGACCCGCTGCGCAGCTCGCCGGCCTCGCGGCCGTCGAGCGTCACCGGCGTGCCGGGGGCGGGCAGAGGGCCGTCCACCACGACCGGGAACAGCTTCTTCCGGATGAGGGCGCGGTAGCGGGTGCGCGCCGTCAGCTCCTGGCCCATGTAGCAGCCCTTGTCCCAGGAGATGGCGCCGAGGTCGTCGAGGCGGTTCTCCAGCGGGATCGACTTCTCCGGGACCAGATCGCGGCCGCCGTCCGGCACGCCCAGGTCGAGGCGCAGCCGCTCGTGCTCCTCGGCGGTGCGCCGGACGAGGCCCAGCCCGTCCAGGACCGCCGCCGCCCCGTCCGCCGGCAGGAAGGCGCGGGCACCGAGCCCGGCCAGGCGCGGGTCGGTGAAGGCGACGCCCCCGGCCAGCGGCACGGCGGCCCCGGGCTCCTCGGGCAGGCCGAGCCGCCGCAGCGCGTCGCCGCCGAACAGGGCAACCACGCTGAGCGCCGCCGCCCGGTCCTCCAGCGTGATCCGGGAGCGCAGCTTGTGCATCTTCAGCCGGCGCAGCAACTCCTCGCGCCGCGCCGCCTCGGGGTCGAGCAGGAACGTCCCGTCCAGCTCCACGATGCGGAAGTCGTGCAGGAACTTGCCCTGCGGGGTCAGGAGAAGCGCGTAGACGGCGCGGGAGGGGCCGACGCGCAGCACGTCGTTGGACACCAGCCCTTGCAGGAAGGACGCGCGGTCCTCGCCCGCGACCGCCACCACGCCCCGATCCTCCAGCACCGCATAGCCCGCCCGGTCCGCCGTCATCGCCGCCACTCCTGCGCTGTCCGCTCCCGCCCGATAGTTGGGCGGAATGCGGGGGCGTGGCAAGTATGGTCTCCGGGGGTGGTCTCCGGGGGTGGTCTCCGGGGGCGCTCCCGCCGGCGGCGCGGCGTTCTCCGCGCCGCCGGCCGGGGCGGGCCAAACGGCGGCTCAGGCGTCGGCGCCGTGGATGGTCACGATGCGGACCGATTTGGTGCGCCCATCCAGCGTCCGGTAGGCGATGTTCTGCCCCTCCGACAGGCCGAGCAGGGCGGCGCCGACCGGGGTCAGGATCGAGATTCCGTCGTCGCGCCGGGGAATGTCTTCGGGCGGGACGAGCGTGACGGTGTGGATCGCCTCCTGGTCGTCGGCGAAGGTGACACGGGTGCCCAGGCGGACGAAGGGGGCCGGGGCGTCGTCCTCCGTGATGGCGGCGCGGTCGACCTCGCGCTGCAGGTACTCGATCACGGCGGCGGGCTGGCTGAGATGGGCGAGCAGGACGTCGAGGCGTCCCAAATCCTGCGGGGTGATGCGAATCGGCGGGGGGTCGCCCAGCAGCGCCTTGCGGTTCATGTCAGGTCTCCAGGTCCGGCCGCCGGGATTGGCGGCCGCTCTCCCTTACCTGAGAGCGGCCGGCCCCGCTTGTCAACTCGGGCGGGGCGTTCGGCCGCGGCGTCCGGGCCGCCGCGATCATGGCGTCGAGAGCCGCCGCGGTGACCGACAGCGGCAGCGTGCAGCCGGGGGCCAGCACGAAGCGCGGTCCCTTCAGGCGGGCGAGGAGGGAGGCGGCCTCCCGCCGGACGTCGCCGGGGCGGCCGGCCGCCAGCGCCCCCCACGGCGACGGCCCGGTGGCGAGGCCGCCCTGCGCCAGCAGCGATTCGGGCGCCGGGTTGCCGGGCGACGCCTCCAGATGCAGGAGCGCCGGCGCGCAGTCCCGGAACAGGCCATGGTGGACGCCGTCGCCGTGCAGATGCAGGATGTTCAGCGGCAGGCTTTGCGCCGCTGCCAGGCAGGCGCGGTCGCCGGGGCTGCCGAACCCGGCATACTCCGCCGCGGTGAAGGACGCCTTGCCGGCGTTCTGGACCGCCAGGAAGATGCCGTCGATTCCGGTCTGCGCCAGGGCCGCGATCGTGCGGACGGTGTTTTCGGTGATGACGTCCAGCCCGGCGGCGAGCGCCTGCGGTGCCGTGCGGGAATGGTCGGCCAGCCGCTTCGCCCCGGCGAGCTTGGCCGCCTGGCTGGCCGGGGCGTAGACCGTCGCCACCACGGGCACCCCCGGCAGCGCCTTCCGGACCAGCGCCGCCGCCCGCAGGATGCGGGCGGCGAAGCCGCGCGCCGGGTCGAGGCGGGGCAGGCGGAGCCAGTCTCCGGCGTCCGCCACCACCGTCCGGGTGATCCGGCGGCGCCCCAGGGGATCGGCCGGATCGGGCGCATCCTCGACGCCGTAGTCGCGCAACTGCCAAGTGGAGGCCGGGGTCAGCTTCACCAGGTCGACGTCGAAGCGGGCCTGCCAGGCCAGGGTCGCCTCGGCGAGCCGGCCGCCGTCCTGGTCCGCCGCCGGATGGTGCTGGTGGGCGAACACCGGGCACACCGGGACCGTCTCCCCGGCAAGCACCGCGTCGAGCAACTCCCGGTAACGGGGCATGGACAGCCGGCCGGTCACGCCGGTTCCGCCCGGCCGCCCAGCCGCGCCCGCAGCAGGGTGGAGGACACGCCCGCGGTGCGGGGCACGAACATCGTGGCGATGCCGCGCTGCGCCAAAAGCGGCTCCAGCCGGACCCAGCGCGGCGTGCCCGCCCAGTCGGCGCCGATCAGCGCGGCATCGACCGCCAGCCCGGCCAGGAAGGCGGCGAAGGCCCCGGCGTCGTCCATGGCGACCGCCACCGGCAGCGCCTCGGCCACGCAGGCCAGGGCCGCGACGATCTCCAGCCGCTCGGCCTGGGCGACGGCCGGAGGCCGCCCCTTGACCCGGGCGACGATGGCGTCGGACGGGATGCCGACGATCAGCCGTTCGCACCGGGCGGCGGCGGCCTGGAGGTAGCGCAGATGGCCGACATGGAACAGCTCGAACGCACCCGATGCGTAGCCGAGCCGCCAGCGATGCTCCGGCGCGTCATTCATTCCGGGGGAGGCCATCATTCCGGGGGAGGCCATCGAGAATCCGTTCCATCAGCGCCGGTGCGACGGCCTGCGAGTGCAGCCACCGTGCCAGATGCCCGGCCTTGGCATGGTGCCCCGTCAGCATGGCATCGGCCAGGCGGATGGCGGCGATGCTGCGCAGGAAGCCGGTGGCCTGCACACTGTTGGGGGCGCCGACCAGCGTGTCGAAGCCGCCGTCGGGAACCCGCCAGTCGCCATAGGTCGCGGCCAGCTGCCGGGCCGGGTCGTCCGGCAACGGCACCCGGCGCCGGATGCCCGCATGGTCGGTCAGGCGCACCGTGAAGGCCGGCACCGCCGCCTGCCGCAGCAGCGTTCCCGACGGATGGCGCCAGGTGGAGACGAACCGGTCGCCCTCCCGGCGGTATTCGGTGACGTCGACCGCCATGCCGGTCCGCACATGGAACAGGGACAGGAAGGAGCCGGCGTCGAGGGCCTCCCGGCGTTCCCGGAACGCCCCCGTCGCCGTCAGGGCCGCGGCGACGTCGGCGCTGGTCGCCGGCGGCACGGCCGCCAGGTCGAGGTCGCCGTCGCCGGGCAGGAAATCGCCGTTCCGCACCAGTCCCAGCAGCGTTCCGGCGTGGAACACCACCGGCAAGCCTTGCGTCAGGACCAGCCGTTCGATCTCCGCCGCGACCGCATCCAGACGGCGCCGGGTCCAGGGGCGGGGGACCCGGGCCGGCGGCATCGGGATGCGGTCGCAGCCGAGGGCCGCCACCACGTCGAGCGCCAGCGTTTCGCCTTCCGCGAAGCGGAGCGCGTGGTGATTGGCGGCGGCCCGGCGCAGCCGGACATGGCCGCGCTCCCGGACCTGGGCCTCCGGAATCGCCCGCTCGACCGCCTCCGCCTCCCGGAGCACCTCCGCCTGCTGGCCGAGCCGGTCCTGCACCTCCCACCGGGACAGGAGCCAGGAGAAGGGGCAGCGTCCGGTGTGCCGCTCGCGGTCCCGCATCCGCGCGAGGAGCGTTTCGAGCGCGTGCTCCCGCCGGGCGACCAACAGCATCAGCGACCGGTGCAGGGGGAGCGCACCCTCGATGCGGGCCAGGTCCCCGGCATGGGCGCGGGCCGTATCCATATCGCCGGCCAGGAGGGCGAGATTGCCCATCGCGTGGATGCAGGGGCCGGGGTCCAGGCGATGGCGGAAGGCACGGATCACCTCCGCCGCCTCGTCCCACCGCTCGGCATGCTCGGCGGCGCGCACCAGCAGGGAGAGGGCGGACCGGTGTTCCGGCTCCCGCGCCATCAGGGCCAGGGCATCGCCATAGGCGGCGGCGTGCTGCCCGCTGTGGAGCCGGCCGATGATTCCCTCCGCGGACGGCGGGCCGTCCACCGCAACCGCCGCAACCCCGGCTTCCGGTGCGGCGGTCATCGGTGCGCAGGGCATGGCGGGGCGCGCCGCCGTCCGGCGCACGGCGTCGCGATGGAGATGTCGACGGCGCCGGTCATCTGGTTCTCCCGATCGTCGAATGGGGGTTCGGCGATGGCCGGGCGGCGTCCGCGAATGTCCGGATTCAGACGCCGGCCGCCAAGCCATCGCCATGACCCTAGATTGACCATCGGCCGGCGGCAACATCCGAAGTCGCCGTGGAGCGGGCCGACGGTGTGCGCGCTGATTGCCTTGGCTGCGGAAGAGGTCGTGCCGGACCGGGAAGCATGTCGAGGGATGAAAGCGTGAGGGGAGTTGTTCATCGATGTTTCCCCTCATGGCCGAGGTCGCCCGCCTGCCCGTCATCGAGCGCGTGCGGTGGACGGGGTGGAGGGCGGGACCCGTCCATCCGCGGGAGGTCCGGCGGGAATCGCCCGCCCGGCCGCCGCCCTGGGCATTGCGCAGGCATCTGATCGAACCGTGGGCAGGCCGCCGGGCGGTTGAAGGCTGATGCGCGGCGCGCGCTGGTGTATTAAGAAGTGGCACGGCGTTGGCAAACGCCGGGCTCCGCCCCTTCCCATTCGGGTTCGCCGTCCTTGGATTCCGCATCTCCGACCACCCCCCCGCACCGTCTGGAGCTGCGCGGCGTCACCAAGCGCTTTCCCGGCTGCCTGGCCAACGACGCGGTCGATCTCATCCTCCGGCCGGGCGAGATCCACGCCCTGCTGGGCGAGAACGGCGCCGGCAAGTCGACGCTGGTCAAGATCATCTATGGCGTGCTGCACGCCGATTCAGGGAGCATCCGCTGGCAGGGGGAGGAGGTCGCCATCCCCGATCCCGCCGGCGCGCGCCGGCTCGGCATCGGCATGGTGTTCCAGCACTTCTCGCTGTTCGACACGCTGACCGTGGCGGAGAACATCGCGCTGGGGCTGGAGAGGCCCGGACCCATGGAGGCGCTGTCGCGGCGCATCGGCGCGGTGTCCGAGCGCTACGGGCTGGCGCTCGACCCGGCGCGCCACGTCCACAGCCTGTCGGTGGGCGAGCGGCAGCGGGTGGAGATCGTGCGCTGCCTGCTCCAGGATCCCAAGCTGCTGATCATGGACGAGCCGACCTCGGTCCTGACCCCGCAGGAGGCGGCGCGCCTGTTCGAGACGCTGCGCCGGCTGGCCGCGGAGGGCTGCACGATCCTCTACATCTCGCACAAGCTGGAGGAAATCCGGGCGCTGTGCGACCGCGCCACGGTGCTGCGCGGCGGCCGCGTGGTCGGCGCCTGCGACCCGCGCCGGGAAACCGCCCGCAGCCTCGCGGAGATGATGATCGGCACCGAGCTGTCGACGCCCGAGCGCCTGCCCCCGGCGGCGGCGGGCGGGCCGAAGCTCCAGGTCCGCCATCTGTCGACCACCTCGGCCAATCCCTTCGCCACCGACCTCAAGGACGTCTCCTTCGAGGTGCGCGCGGGGGAGATCCTGGGCATCGCCGGCGTCGCCGGCAACGGGCAGGCGGAGTTGATGGCCGCGCTCAGCGGCGAGGAGCTGGTGGCCGACCCGGCGGCGGTGTGCATCGCGGGGCTTCCGGCCGGCCATCTCGGCCCGCGCGAGCGCCGCCGGCTGGGCCTTGCCTTCGTGCCTGAGGAACGGCTCGGCCGCGGCGCCGTGCCCGAGCTGAGCCTGGCGGAGAACGCGCTGCTGTCCGGCTATGCGCGCGAGCCGCTGGTGCGGCGCGGGCTGGTCAATTTCGGCCGCGCGCGCTCCTACGCCGAGCGCATCATCGGAGCCTTCAACGTGGTGGCCCACGGCCACCGGGCCGAGGCGCGCTCGCTGTCGGGCGGCAATCTCCAGAAATTCATCATCGGCCGCGAGATCCTCCAGAAGCCGGGCCTGCTCGTGGTCGGCCAGCCGACCTGGGGGGTCGATGCGGGGGCGGCGGCGGCGATCCACCGTGCGCTCATCGAACTGGCGCGCGCCGGTGCCGCCGTGCTGGTGATCAGCCAGGATCTGGACGAGCTGTTCGTGCTCAGCGACCGCATCGCCGTGCTGTTCCACGGCCGCCTGTCGGAGAGCCGCTCCACCCATCATACCAGCGTGGAGGAGATCGGCCTGCTCATGGGCGGCCTGTTCGACCATCCGCCCGACCCGGACGAGGAGGCGGCCCGTGCGCCGTGACGACCGCATGACGACGACGTGGCGACCCTGCGCCCCTCCGGGGCCATATCTCTGCGCCCCTCCGGGGCCATATCACTACGCCCCTTCGGGGCGGTGGCCCGACGGGGGCCGGGCATGAGCTTCATCCGCCTGGAGCCGCGCGGGCAGGCGTCGCGCGCCATGGTCTACGCCACGCCGCCGATCGCGGTGGCGCTGACCCTGGCCAGCGGCTTCCTGCTGTTCTGGGCCATGGGCTTCGACCCGGTGAAGGCGCTGCACGCCTTTTTCGTGGCGCCGCTCACCACGCTGCGCGGCCTGGGCGAGCTGGCGGTGAAGGCGACGCCGCTGGTGCTCTGCGCCGTCGGGCTGGCCATCGGTTTCCGCGCCAACGTCTGGAACATCGGGGCGGAGGGGCAGCTGACGCTGGGCGCCATCGCGGGCGGCGGCCTCGCCCTGGCCTTCTACGGCGAGGGCGGCTGGTGGCTCCTGCCGCTGATGATCGCCGGGGGCATCGCCGGCGGGGCGGCCTGGGCGGCCATCCCGGCCTTCCTGCGGGTCCGCTTCAACGCCAGCGAGATCCTCACCAGCCTGATGCTGACCTACGTCGCCCTGCTGCTGCTGAACTACCTGACGCACGGCCCCTTCCGCGACCCCGACGGCTTCGCCTTCCCCGAGTCCCGCCTGTTCGAGCCGGACGCCGTGATGCCGATCCTGGTCCAGGGGACGCGCGTGCATCTGGGCTCGCTGTTCGCCCTGCTCGCCGTGGCGGCCGGCTGGGTGCTGATCGCCCGCACCTTCGTCGGCTTCCAGATCAAGGTGATCGGCCTGACCCCGGCGGCGGCCGGCTACGCCGGCTTCAAGGAGAAGCGGATCATCTGGCTGACGCTCGTGCTGTCGGGCGGGCTGGCCGGGCTGGCCGGGCTCTGCGAGGTGGCGGGACCGATCGGCCAGATCACGCCCTCGGTGTCGCCCGGTTACGGCTTCACCGCCATCATCGTCGCCTTCCTCGGCCGGCTGCACCCGGTCGGCATCCTGCTGGCGGGGATCCTGATGGCGCTGTCCTTCATCGGCGGCGAGGCGGCGCAGATCGGCCTCGGCCTGCCCAAGGCGATCACCGGCGTGTTCCAGGGCATGCTGCTGTTCTTCCTGCTGGCGACCGACGTGCTGATCCGCTACCGCCTGCGCGTCGGCGCCCGGAGTGCCGCGGCATGAGCGGCGAGCTTCTTCTCCTCGGCCCCATCCTCGCCGCCATGCTGGCGGCGGCGACCCCGCTGCTGTTCGCCGCGCTGGGCGAACTGGTGGTGGAGAAGTCGGGCGTCCTCAACCTCGGCGTCGAGGGCATGATGCTGATCGGGGCGGTGTGCGGCTTCGCCGTGGCGGTGAAGACCGGCAGCTCCACCGCCGGCTTCGCCGCCGGGGCGGCGGCCGGGGCGGCGATGGCGGCGCTGTTCGGCGTGCTGACGCTCCTCCTGCTCGCCAATCAGGTGGCGACCGGGCTCGCGCTCACCCTGTTCGGGGTCGGGCTGTCGGCGCTGATCGGCCAGGGCTTCGTCGGCATCCCCATCGCCGACGTGCCGGAGCTGTACATCCCCGGCCTGACCGACCTGCCGGTCGTCGGCAAGGCGCTGTTCGGCCAGGACGCGCTGGTCTATCTGGCGCTGGCGGCGGTGCCGGCGGTGCACTGGTTCCTCTACCGCACGCGCCGGGGCCTGATTCTGCGCGCGGTCGGGGAGAACCACGCCGCCGCCCACGCGCTGGGCTACAAGGTCGTGCGCATCCGCTTCGCCGCGGTCCTGTTCGGCGGCGCCATGAGCGGCATGGCCGGCGCCTACCTGTCGCTGGACTACACGCCCATGTGGGCGGAGGGCATCACCGCCGGGCGTGGCTGGATCGCGCTGGCGCTGGTCGTCTTCGCCACCTGGCGGCCGTGGCGCCTGCTGCTCGGCGCCTGGCTGTTCGGCGGGGTCACCATCGGCCAGCTCCACGTCCAGGGGCTGGGCATCGACATCCCCTCGCAGCTCTTGTCGATGCTGCCGTATCTGGCTACCGTCCTGGTGCTGGTGCTGATCTCGCGGGACGTCGCCCGCATCCGGCTCAACGCACCGGCGAGCCTCGGCAAGGTCTTCCATCCCGACGCCTGACGGCGGCCGGAGGCGGTTCGCACACCCACGTTCATGCCCAACCATTCGACTGAGGGAGCACTCACGTGAACAGAAGGACCATGGGCAAGACCCTGCTGGGTCTGGCCGGCGCCATTTCGACCTTCGGCGCGGTGCTGGCGCTCGGTGCCGGCGCCGCCGCCGCCCAGGAGAAGACGAAGGTCGGCTTCGTCTACGTCGGTCCGATCAGCGACCACGGCTACAGCTACCAGCACGACCAGGGCCGGCTGGCGGTGGAGAAGGCGCTGGGCGACAAGGTGACCACCACCTTCGTCGAGAATGTTCCGGAGGGCGCCGACGCCGAGCGCGTGATCGAGCAGCTGGCGGCCAGCGGCCACAAGCTGATCTTCACCACCTCCTTCGGCTTCATGAACCCGACGCTGAAGGTGGCCCAGCGCCATCCCGACGTGAAGTTCGAGCACGCCACCGGCTACCGCCGCTCGGCCAACGTCGCCACCTATTCGGCGCGCTTCTACGAGGGCCGCACCATCCTCGGCCTGATCGCCGGCAAGATGACCAAGTCCAACGTCATCGGCTATATCGGCTCCTTCCCCATCCCCGAGGTGGTGAGCGGAATCAACGCCTTCACGCTGGCCCTGCGCGAGGTCAACCCGAAGGCCGAGGTCCGCGTGGTGTGGGTCAACTCCTGGTACGACCCCGGCAAGGAGGCCGAGGCGGCCAAGGCCCTCATCGACCAGGGCGCCGACGTCATCTCCCTGCACACCGACAGCCCGGCGGCCATCCAGGTCGCGCAGGAGCGCGGCCTGTGGGCGTTCGGCCAGTCGTCCGACATGACCCGCTTCGGCCCGAAGGCGCATCTGACCGCCATCGTCGACGACTGGAGCGGCTACTACATCGACCGGGTCAAGGCGCTGCTCGACGGCACCTGGAAGGCCGAGGACACCTGGGGCGGCTTCAAGGACAAGATGGTGTACCTCGCCCCCTACAACCCGGCCCTGCCGGCGGACGTGGTGGAGCTGGCCGAGAAGGCCCGGACCGACATCATCGCCGGCACCCGCCATCCCTTCCAGGGGCCGGTGAAGGACCAGTCCGGCAAGGTCGTCATCGCCGAGGGCAAGCACGCCACCGACGAGCAGATCCTGAAGATGGACTGGTACGTCGAGGGCGTGCAGGGCAAGGTTCCGAAGTGAGCCGGGCGGCCTGATCCCCGCGGCCGTCCCAGCCTTCCGGGGGAGAGGATCCGGTGCCGCCGGCCGTCACGCCGGCGGCGTCCGCCCGATGGCGGCCCAGCCGCCGGGGGTGAGGCGCATGACCTCCGGCCCGCCGCCGGAGGGGGCGGGCTCCAGCACCACCAGCTCGCGATTCTCGAACCATGCCCAGCGCGGCACCTCCGCGGTGGTCGGCACCCAGCCCTCGGCCATCCGGCGCAGCACCTCCAGGTCGGCGGCGGCGATGGGAAACCTGGCCCGCGGGGTGGCGGCCTTGCCCGCCGCCGGCGGCGCGTCGGCACCGGCGCGGGCACGGATCCAGTCCGTCTGGTAGGCCCGCAGCCGCTGGTCGAGGTCGGCGCGCAGCGGTTCGGCCGGGCAGCGCAGATAGGTCTCCAGCAGGGCGCGCAGGTCGTCGGCGGACGGGGTGCCGGAAGGCTGGCCAAGCGGGTTCTGGCTGGGCGGGTTCTGGCGGTTCGGGCTGTGGCTGTTCGGGCTCTGGCCGGGCGGGGTGGCCGGGGGGCGGTCGGTCGGTCGGGTCATCGGCCATCGTCTCCTGGATCGGGCTCTCCTGGATCGCGCCTCCGGCTACAGCCATCCGGCCCGCCGGAAGCGGCGGTAGAGGGTTATGCACAGCGCGGCGATGACGGCAAGCGCCGTGGGATAGCCCAGAGGCCATTTCAGCTCCGGCATATGCTCGAAGTTCATGCCGTAGATTCCGGCGATGGCGGTCGGCACGGCGAGGATGGCGGCCCAGGCGGCCAGCTTGCGGGTCACGTCGTTCTGCCGCGAGGCGGCCAGCATCATGCTGGATTCGAACACGAAGGACAGCAGCTCGCGCAACGAGCCGATGCTCTCGTTCACCCGGATGACATGGTCCTGGACATCGCGGTAGTAGGGCCGGACGTCGTCGTCGATGATCGGCACGTCGATCCGCTCCAGGCGCGAGCACACCTCCAGCAGAGGCGAGGCGACCCGGCGCAGCCGCTCCAGGTCGCGGCGGAGCTGGTGGATGCGCTCCAACTCACCGGCCAGCGGCGGGCGTTGCAGGAGCACCGCCTCCATGGCCTCCACCTCGCCCTCCAGCTGGTCGAGGATGGGAAAGTAGCAGTCCACCACGAAGTCCATGATGGCGTAGACGACGAAGTCCTCGCCGTGGCGCAGCAGCCGCGGCGTGCTTTCGCAGCGCGCCCGCACCGGCCCATAGCTGGTCGAGGCCCCGTGCCGCACGCTGACGACGAAGCCGCGGCCGGCGAACAGGTGGGTCTCGCCGAACGCCACCCGGCCGCCTTCCAGCTGGGCGGTGCGCAGCACGATGAACAGGCTGTCGCCGTAGATCTCGACTTTGGGGCGCTGGTGGGCGTGCAGCGCATCCTCCACCGCCAGCTCGTGCAGGCCGAACTGGCGCTGGGCCTCCTTCAACTGCGCCTCGTCGGGTTCGTACAGGCCGATCCAGACGAAATGGCCGTCGCGCGCCGCCCAGGCGCCGGCCTCGGACAGCGGCACCTCGGCGACGCGCCGCCCCTCGCGGTAGGCGACGGAGGCGATGATGGTGCCGGGGGAAAGGGGGGTGGTGGTGCGGCGTCCACTCATGGGGCGGCTCCTGCAAGGGCGGCCCGGGAATCCCGGATGTGGCCGCGACGAAGACGCCCGGCTCCTGTTGAAACGGACGCGCCGCCCCTTCGGGCCGGCGCGCCACGGATGAGGACGACAGGGGATGCGACAGAGGATGAGGACCGGCGTCTGCGCGCTCGCCCTGCTGGCCACGGCCGGCTGCTCGGACGTCGGATCCTGGTTCGGCGGCCAGCCCGACGCCGCAACCGCCGGGTCCACGGCGGCGGACGGCGAGGACGCCGCCGCCGGCTCGGGGACGGACCAGGGCGCGGCGGCTAAGCCGCTCGCCCGCTGGGGGGCCGGGATGACCGACGATTCAGGCGCGCGCGACCGCGCCTACTACCCCGGCTCCCTGTCGGGCCGCGGTGGGCTCTGGCGCGGCGACAGCGACGCCCCCGGCGCCAACTGAACCCCGGGTCCGGCCGCCCCATCGGGCGGGGCGGCGCGCAGGCGGGGAGGGGACGCTCTCCGAGGGGGGAGGGGCGGTCCGGGCGGTCCGCCGGTGCGTTTTCCGGATCGGGCGCCAGCGGGACCGAGCCCTGCCCTGAAGGGGCCGGCCGGCCGTGGCGACGCCACGGGAGGCACCATGATTCGCATCGCCGAAGCCGCGGCCCGGGTCATCCAGCAGCGACCTCGGCGCCATGGTGGATCCGGCCGTCCCGCTTCTGGTCATAGCCTGCATGGTCGGGGCCTGCGCCGTTCCAGTGGATCGGCCGTCGGGCCGAGACCATCGCCCCGATGGGGGCGGCGCATGAACCCCCGAACGGCCTATGCCCGGTTGGCGGGGCGGCTTCCCGCGCCGCCCGGGCGCTCCACCTTCCCTTGCGCAGGACGTTCGTTCCGTCCGTATCCCTTCCTCCGGCAGCGGAGTCCGAGCCCATGTTCGACCCCAGCGAGATCGGCCGCATCACCCCCGACGAGCAGGCCGATGCCCTGCGAACGCTGATCGCCGTCTTCGCCACCTCCGTGGTGCGGCCGGGGGAACAGCGGCCCCGCAACGCGGTCAGTGCCGAGATCATCGACATCCTGGACGAGGTTCCGCCCGAGCAGGCCGAGCCGGTCGCCCAGCTCTTCACCATGATCGCGCTCCGCCTGCGCCGGAGGGGGCGGCCGCGGCGCACCACCTTCCGCCTGGCGCTGGAGACGGCCCTGCTCGCCCGCTCCTATGTGGGCGAGCCGGCGCCGAGCAACGAGGCCGCCTACCTGTCCTCCGACCGGCCGGGGCTGGGGATCATCGACCTCGCCTGCTCCGACATACTGGAGCGCATGGCCGTGGTCCCCGACGCCGAGCAGCGGGCCTGGCTGACCGCCCAGGTGATCGCGACCGGGCTGATCGACGCCGACCGCCGCCACACGCTGGGCGGCGCCGACCGCGACCAGGGCGACATGGCGGTGGCGGAGTTCCTGCTGCGCTCGGCTGCCCAATATCTCGCCGCCACCGCCGTGCGCTCGCCGCCGCCGCCGGAGGGGGGCGCCTGACCGGCGCATTCGGACCCCGCGGACGCCTGCTCAGCGCGCCTGCTCAGCGCGCGATGACCACCCGGTTGCGCCCCGATTCCTTCGCGCGGTAGAGGGCCGCGTCGGCCTCCTTGAGCGCGGCCTCGACCGCGGCGTCCACCCCGCCGGCGCGCAGCGCGGCGTGGTGGGTGTCGACCGCCGCCACGCCGATGCTGACGGTCATGGCGAAGGGCGTGCCGTCATGCTCCAGCGCGGTTGCGGCGACCTGGGCGCGCAGGCGCTCGGCCACCACGGGGGCATCGGCGATGTCGGTCTCGGGCAGCAGCACGACGAATTCCTCGCCGCCGTAGCGGCCCACCTGGTCGCTGGGGCGCAGGTCGTCGCGCAGGAGCCGGGCGAACCGCTTCAGCGCCTCGTCCCCGGCGGCGTGGCCCAGACGGTCGTTGATGCGCTTGAAATGGTCGATGTCGGCCATCAGGAGCGACAGGGGATGGCCGTAGCGGCGCGCCCGCGCGATCTCCTCCCGCGCCCGTTCCAGGAAGGCGCGGCGGTTGGCGACGCCGGTCAGCGGGTCGGTGTGGGCCTGCTCCAGCAGCCGCCGGTGCATCTCGGTGATCCGCCCGCCGGCCTTCAGGCGCGCCTTCAGGTGCGCGGCGTTGACCGGCTTGTGGACGAAATCGTCCGCCCCGGCGTCGAGCGCCTTGAACTCGTAGAGCGCGTCGTCGTGGGCGGTCATCAGGATCAGGTACTTGTAGGCGGTGCGCGGGTCGGCGCGCAGGTGCCAGCACACCTCCAGCCCGCACAGCTTCGGCATCTCCCAGTCGATGATGGCGATGTCGAACGGCTCGCCCCAGGCGCGGTCCAGCGCCTCCTGGCCGTCGCGGGCGAGAATGACCTCGTGCCCGTAGGACGCCACCTGCTCCGACAGCATGGCGCGCATCAGGATGGTGTCGTCGGCGATGAGGACGCGCATGGCGGGAAGCCTGCGCCCGCTCCACCGCCGGGTCAATGGGGCGATTGCGCACAGGATCCCCGCCGACGGGGCGGCGCTGGAGTCAATGCCGTGTCGTCAAGGTGGTTGTGTCGAGGTCGACCTCCAAAACACAGCAGGCGAACTCGAACGCATACCCTGCATATTGTGGCTTGGCACCATAACGACACGGTGTTGGGATTGGGAGGGACTGCCAGCTCGGCAAACCGCAGGACGCCCTGAAGGTCACGCTGACCGCCGAGCAGGTGCCGCTGCGCAATCATTCCCACCAGGGATCTTCCATCGGGTTCATGAAATCGAAGCCGGTGACGATTCCGGCGGTGCCCGGAAACCAGACGGTCCCCGCCAGCCTGCCGGTCGCCACCACCGCGGCGGGCAGCGCCACGCCGGCCAGCGGCGACACCGACCTGACGGCGATCGCAGGAGCCACGCCGGGCAACCCGTCTGCGAATCCGGTCACCTTCACCGGTCCCTACACGTCGACCAAGCCGACCGCCGATGCCCGGTTGCGGGTCTCCCTGTTGGTTCTCGGCACGCCCGGCGGGCCGTCGCGCCCGCCGTCTTCTACCACCCCGTTGAAAACGGCAAGCGCGTCAATCTCCGCCCTGTGGCGGCGAAGACCGCGTTCGCGATGGCCGGCGCCATCGGAAGCACGCCGATCTCGCCGACACCGCAGGGCTTGTCCGTATCCGAGGCCAGCAGACGCACCGCGACCTGCGGCGCGTCCGCCGGGCCAAGGATCGGGTAGTCGGCGCCGGTCTGCACCTGGGCCCCGCCGTTCCTGAAGATCACGGCCTCCTGCAAGGCCATGCCGGTCCCCATGACGATGGCGCCCTCGACCTGCGCGGCGACGGAGTCCGGGTGCACGGCGATGCCGGGATCGACCGCGGCCCAGACGCGCGGCACCCGCAACCGGCCTCCGCCTCCGTCACCTCCGCCTCCGTCACCTCTGACGTCCACCTCCGCCACCACGGCGATGCAGGTGCCCCGCAAGCGGCAGCAGCCGATGCCCATCGGTGCCGACGTGCCCCGCCCGCTCCAACCGGCCATCTCCGCCGCCACCTCCAGCACGCGGCGCGCGCGGGGATCGTCGAGCATCGTCAGGCGAAGCTCAAGTGGGTCGCGGCCCACCGTCGCGGCGATCTGGTCGAGGAAGCTCTCGATGGCCCAGACGGTGAAGCCGCCGCCGACGCCGCGCAGGAAGCCGACCGGGATGCCGGCGTTCTCCCGCACATAGTCCAGACGCTGGTGCGGGATGGCGTAATCGTGCTCCTGCCCGTCGATCACGGTCTGGTCGAGGTGCTTTTCCGCCTCGAAGCGGTCGGGGAACAGGCGGGCGATCACGGAATCGGCGACGATGCGGTGCGTCCAGCCGAGGATACGGCCCCGCTCGTCCAGCGCCGCGCGCAGGCGTTGCGCCGACAGGGGGCGGTACTGGCCGTGAGTCAGGTCGTCCAGCACGGTGCGCACCACTTTGACCGGGTGCCCCACCACCTTGGCCACCAGCACGGCATCGCGGGAGACGTCGTTGTCCACCCGCCGGCCGAAGGCGCCGCCGACCAGCGTCGGCGTGACGTCCACCATGAAGGGCGCCGTCTTGCCCGCCTTGGCCGCCAGCCGCATGTTGAGGCTGCGCGCCTGGGTGGAGGCGACAAGGTCCACGGCGAACCCCAAGCCGTGGATGCGCGCCGTGGCGTTCAGCGGCTCCATCGCCCTGTGGGCGACGTGGTGGCTCTCGAACTCCATCTCCAGCACGCGGGCGGCACCGGCGAAGGCCGCCGCCGGGTCGCCGCGGCGCCGCACCTCGTAGCCCTGGCGGCCGGCGTCGCGGGCGACGGCCATGAAGGAGCGCAGAGCCGCCGCGCTGTCATAGGCAGCGGCCTTCGGGTCGGCGTCCCAGACGACCGACAGGGCCGCCCGCCCGCGCTCCGCCGTCCAGCCATCGCGGGCGACGACGGCGACGCCGTCGGGCAGGGGGACCACCGCCTCCACCCCCGGCACGGCGAGCGCCGCGCGGTGGTCCACGCGGCGCGGGGCGCTGCCGGGAACCGGGCCACGCGCGACGGAGGCCACGCGCATCTCCGCCATGCCGGCATCCGTGCCGTAGCGGGCGCTGCCGTTCACCTTCGCGGCGAGGTCGAGGCGTTCCGGGCTGGTGCCGATCAGGCGCCAGGAGGCGCGCGGCTTCAGCGGGATCGGGCGGGAGGGGGGATCCGCCGGGTCCAGGGCCGCAACGGCGCCATGGTCGAGGCGCCGGCCACTCGCCGCGTGCAGGACCGCGCCGGGTTCCGTCGTCAGTTCGGCGGCGGGAACCCGCCAGTGGCGGGCGGCCGTCTCGATCAGCACGGCGCGCGCCTCGGCCCCGGCGCGGCGCAGCGGGTCCCAATAGCCGCGCGTGCTGCGGCTGTCCGCCGTCACGAGGCGGTCGAAGAAGATCGGGTTGCCGTAGGCGTGGTCGAAAGGGGGCGCGACGACGCGCACCTTGGACCAGTCGGCGTCCAGCTCCTCCGCCAGGATCATCGGCAGGGCGGTGGTGGAGCCCTGTCCCAGCTCCTCCGCCGGGCGGACGATGGTGACGATGCCGTCGGTGCCGATGGCGACCCAGATGTTGGGCTTCAGGCCCCGGATGGAGGCGAAGGCGGTCGCCACGGGCAGGGCCAGCGTGAGGCCCAGCACGGCGCCGCCCGCCCCGGCGGCGCCGGCGGCCCCGGCACCCAGCAAGAAGACGCGGCGCGACACGGGCTTGCGGTCGGTCATCTCAGCCTCCGGTCGCCGGGGCGCCCCGCTCGCGGGCGGCCCGTTCAATGGCGCGGACGATGCGGCCGTAGGTGCCGCAGCGGCAGAGGTTGCCGGCCATGTGGTCGATGATCCCGGCGCGGGTCGGCACGCCGGGACGGTCCAGCAGGGCGGCCGCCTGCATGATCTGGCCGGACTGGCAGAAGCCGCATTGCGGCACCTGCTCCGCCCGCCATGCGCGCTGAAGCGGGTGGTCGGCGGTGTTCGACAGCCCCTCGATGGTGGTGACCGCGCGGCCGCGCACCCGGCTGGCGGGGATGGAGCAGGACCGTTCCGGCTGGCCGTCGATGTGCACGGTGCAGGCGCCGCACACCCCCGCCCCGCAGCTTATCCTGGTGCCGGTGAGGCCCAGCCGCTCGCGCAGCACATGCGCCAGCGGCATGTCGGGATCGGCCTCGACACGGCGGAGTTCGCCGTTCACGACGAATTCGATGATGTCCATGCTGTTCGCGTCCCCCGCTTGCCGGATGCGCCGACATGCCCTAGGCTTACCGTACCGATCGGTACGCCGGCACCATACCGTACCCATCGGTACGGCGCAAGGGAGCATGACCATGATGGATTCCGAAAAGGCGGCGGACCCGCGCCGCGCCGAGATCCTGGCCGCGGCCGTCGCGCTTTTGAGCGAGCTTGGCTATGAGAAGACCACCATGCTGGCCGTCGCCAAGCGGGCCCGCGCCTCGAAGGAGACGTTGTACGCCTGGTTCGGGAACAAGCAGGGCCTGTTCATCGAGGTGATCCGCGCCCAGGCCGCACGGATGAACCGCGACCTGGAGGCGGCCATGGCCGACGGCGGCGGCACGCCGGACACGGTGTTGCGGCGCTTCGGGGATAATCTGCTGACCCTGCTGGCGAGCGATACCTCCATCGCCATCAACCGCGCCGCCATCGCCGAGGCCCCCCACGATTCCAGCTTCGGCCGCGTGCTGGCCGAGCAGGGGCGCCACCGGACGGGCAGCTTGGTCCTGCACTATCTGGAGCGGCAGCGCGAGGCCGGGCGCCTGTCCTTCGCCGATGCCGGCCAGGCATTGGATGCCTTCCTCGGCCTGCTGGTTGCCGACACGCAGGTGCGCATGCTGTCCGGTGCCCTGCCCCCGATGGGGCCGGAAGAGGTGACCGGGCGGGCGGAGCGGGCCACGGCCATGTTCATGCGGCTGTTCGGTCCGGAATAGAAAACGATGCTTGAGCTGTTCCGGTGCGTGGCCCCGCCCTTTGAATCTGTGGGCAGATTCATTGGGCGGATTCACCAGACGCAATACCGTGCCGTTATGGCGCCAAGCCACAATATGCAGGGTATGTGCTCGAATTCGCCTGCTGTGTTTTGGAGGTCGACCTCGACACAACCACCTTGACGACACGGCATTGGCTCTAGGCAGGGTTGCCCGGGCCGGGCCGGCGCCCGTCCAGGAAGGCCGACAGCTGCTCCGCGGCATGGCCCACATGGTCGGCGACCAGGCGGCAGGCGGTCGCCGCGTCGCCCGCCCGGCAGGCGGCGAGCAGCGCGCGGTGCTCGTCCTGGGAGCGCGGGTTGTAGCCCAGGGCGGCGGACTGGAAGCGCAGGTAGCGGTCGGCCGCCACCAGATGCTGCTCGACCAGGGCCAGCAGGCGCGGCCGGGCCGCCCGCGCGTAGAGCGTCATGTGGAAGCGCCGGTTCAGCTCTCCCATCCGCCCGGGGTCGGCGTCGCCGTCCATCTCGGCGACCAGCTCCTCGGCCAGCGCCAGGTCGGCGGCGGTCAGGGCGGGCAGCGACAGGCGCAGCGCCATCGGCTCCAGCGCCGCGCGGATGGCGCCGAGGTCGGCGTTGTCGGCGGCGGAGATCTCGGCCACCACAGCGCCGCGGTGCGGGTGGAACTCCACAAGGGCCTGCGCCTCCAGTTGCCGCAGGGCCTCGCGGACCGGCATGCGGCTGACCCCGAAGGCCGCCGCCAGCTCCTCCTGGCGCAGGGGCTCCCCGGCGGGGAGCAGCCCGTCGAGGATGGCGTCGCGCAACACCGCCTCGACGAAGGCGGAGGCTGTGCGCAAGCGCGGGCGGGCCCGTTCGGCGAGGCGCGCCAGGCCGTGGCGGTCGGTCATGACGGATCCCTCTTGCCAGGATATTGGATCCAATCTAACGCTGTTCATCCCATTTTGCACGCCCCGGCCCCCCGGCCGGCGCGCGGCCGACACGGAGGACAGCGCGTGACGCCCGCATCGAGCCCCCCACCCGCCGGCCCGGACTCCGGGCTCTCCCCGAAGGCGGTCGCCGCCGGCCTGCTCACGGCGCTGGTCGGCTACGCCAGCTCGGTGGCGGTGGTCATCCAGGGACTCGCCGCGGTGGGGGCGGACACCGCGCAGATCGTCTCGGCCCTGGTCGCGGTCGGCATGGCCATGGGGCTGCTCGCCATGGGGCTCAGCCTGCACAGCCGCAAGCCGATCAGCATCGCCTGGACGACTCCGGGCGCCGCGCTGCTCGCCGCCACCGGGCCGATGGACGGCGGCTTCCCGGCCGCCGTCGGGGCCTTCATCGTCACCGCGGGGCTGGTCATGGCGGCCGGGCTGTGGACACCGCTCGGCCGCTGGGTGGCGGCCATCCCGCGGCCGCTGGCCAACGCCATGCTCGCCGGCATCCTGCTCAAGCTGTGCCTGGCCCCCTTCGCCGCCGTGGGGCAGGCGCCGGGCATGGCGCTTCTGGTGCTGGCCACCTGGGCGGTGGTCGGCCGCGTCGCCCGGCTCTACGCGGTGCCCGCCGCCGTCCTGGTGGCGCTGGGCGCCATGGCCCTCGACGCCTCCGGCGGGCTGCCGGCCGGCGCCGCCTGGCCGGGCCTCGTCTTCGTGGAGCCGGTCTTCACCGCCGAGGCGCTGGTCGGCATCGCCCTGCCGCTGTTCATCGTCACCATGGCTTCCCAGAACATCCCCGGCCTCGCCGTGCTGGCAACCTACGACTACCGGCCGAAGACCCGCCCGATCTTCCTGGCGACCGGCGCCGCCTCGGCGGCGACGGCGCTGGCCGGCGCGCCGACGGTCAATCTGGCGGCGATCACCGCCGCGCTGTGCGCCAGCCCCGACGCCGACCCGAATCCGGCGCGGCGCTGGCAGGCCGCCTTCGTCGGCGGGCTCGGCTACATCGCGCTGGCGGCGCTGGCCGGCGTGACCGCGACCATGGTGACGCGCTCGCCGCCGGTCCTGATCGAGGCGGTGGCCGGGCTGGCGCTGATCGGGGCCTTCGGGTCCGCCCTGCTGGCCACCGTGCAGGCCGAGGAGAACCGCACCGCCGCGCTGGTGACCCTGCTGGTCACCGCCTCGGGCCTGTCCTTCGGCGGCGTCGGCTCGGCCTTCTGGGGGCTGCTGCTGGGCGGTGCCGTGCATCTCCTGCACAGCGGCCGCCTGGTGCCGCGCCCGGCGGCGTGACCCCTTGCGGGCGCGGGCGGCGCGAAGGGAGGGGCGGTGCCCCGTCGGTTGCGCCCCTTGACCCCCGCCGCCGGCTTGCGCCAAGCTCCGGCTCCGGGTGGGCGGCCGCCGTGCCGGCCTTGCCGGCCGCACCGGCTATGCCGGCCGTGCCGGCCATGGCAGCCATGCCGGGCGGCCGAGACGGACCAACCTTCGAGGGGAACAGCATGGCCCGCTACACGGGCGTCTACGGGTTTCCGGAATCGGCCGACGGCGCCCGGCGGCTGGCCGGGGCGCTGGGCGTGCCCTGCCACATCGCCGAGCTGCACCGCTTTCCCGACGGCGAAAGCCTCGTCCGCCTGCCCCAACCGGTGGAACGCGCCGTCGTCTACCGTTCGCTGGACCGGCCCAACGACAAGCTGGTCGAGCTGGCCCTGGCCGCCTCCGTGCTGCGCCGCCAGGGCGCGTCCGAGCTGTGCCTGGTCGCCCCCTACATGGCCTACATGCGCCAGGACGCCGTCTTCCGGCCGGGCGAACCGGTCAGCCAGGCGGTGGTCGGCGACTGGCTGGGCCGGCTGTTCGACCGCTTCGTCTGCGTCGAGCCCCACCTGCACCGGACCCATGGGCTGGACGCGGTGTTCGTCGGCCGCCCCGCCGTCGCGCTGAGCGGCGCCGGGGTCATCGCCGGCCGCCTGCGCGCCGACGGGGTCGCCGCCGACACGGTGGTCGTCGGCCCCGACGAGGAGTCCGAGCCCCTGGTCGCGGCGGTCGCCCGGCCGCTCGGCCTGGCGGCGGTGGTCGGCCGCAAGGAGCGGCGCGGCGACCGGGACGTCACCGTGGTCCTGCCCGACGGCGCGCCGCTGGCCGGGCGGCCCGTGGTCATCGTCGACGACGTCATCAGCTCCGGCGAGACCATCTTCTCCTGCGCCCGTGCGGCGCGGGCCGCCGGCGCATCGGGGATCCGGGTGTTCGGCGTGCACGCCCTGTTCGGGGCCGACGTCGCCGCCCGCTTCGAGGCGGCGGGGCTCGGCGCCCCCGTTTCCTGCGACGGCGTCCCCCATCCCACCAGCGCGCTGCCGCTGGCCGGCCTGATCGCCGCGGCGCTGACCGCGGAGTGATCCGGCCGCCCCGGCCTGTCCGCCGCGCTGCTTCCAATCGACGCGGCCGCCGGCGGGGGGCGAGGTTATGGCCCCTTGCCGGCGATGTTGTAGAATGACCGAAACCGACCGGAGGAGGGGTGGCGATGTCGAAGGTGGCGAGCGTCGTGCTTCAGATGGCGCGAAAGCTGACCGAGGACATCGTGATGCTGGGGCGGCTGCGCGACGCCGGCACGCCCAGGACCTTTCCCCGCTTCCGCGAAATCCGCAACGCCCACCTCGACATCCAGGGGCTGATCTTCTCCATACAGGAGCGGCTGGAGGAAGCCGGGCGGGACCTGCCCGGCAACTTCCCGCAATGGGTGATCCGGCAGAAGCTGACCGACATCGCCATCTTCACCGACATCAGCCACGCCTTCGTCAGCAATCCGCCGCTCGCCCTGACCGCGTCGCTGGGTGCCTTCGACGTCCTCCAGGCCGAGCAGAAGGCTTTCAAGGAGACTCTGAACGCCTTCGACATGATGCTCATGGAGGCGGGCATCGACGACAAGACCGCCGATGAGCTGGACGCCACCCGCACCAAGATCGAGGAGATCCTCGGGATGATCGAGACGCTCCTGCGCAAGAGCCCCAAGATCCTCGAGGAATTCTGACCGGCCGGCGGCCTTGCCCGAGGTGACCGGTTTGCAGCAGCGCCCGGCCCCTGGCAACCGGCCGAACATGATGGGAGCCTGGGACCGCTGCCTTGCTTTTTGGGCGCGACCTTATGGTTCGAACTTGTTTCTTTGTTTGGTGACGCCATCCGGGTAAGGTCGGGTGGACATGGCGGATCCGTTCCGGCACGGGGACGGATCCGCCGTATCGGTGATCCACCCCCGCCGTCCGCGCTTCGCGGGCCGGCGCGCAGGACGGCCCCGGTCAAGAGCATGCAGTGGTCCCTTCGACCCGAACCGATCGTGTCCGAGCCGGGGCGGCCTGATCCGTCCCTGCCGCGCCGGCTGGGCGAGCGCATGCCCTGGCTGGTGCTGCTGGCGTCGCTGCTGGTGACGGGGGCGGTCTGGCACCAGACCCGGCGCACGGTGGAGGAGGGGGCAGGCGCCCGCTTCGCCCTGCGGGTCCAGCAGTTGCAGAACCAGCTTGAGAACCACGTCGGGATGTACGAGCAGGTGGCCCGTTCCGCCGCCGCCCTGTTCTCCGCCTTCCCGGAGTTGGGGCGGGCGGAGTGGAACCGCTTCGTTGACGGGCTGAACATCCAGGACCGCTATCCGGGCATCCTCAGCGTCGCCTTTGCCCGCGCGGTCAGCGCCGAGCGTGTCCCGGCGCTGGTCGCCGCCGCACGCAGCGACGGCGTCCGGACCTTCCATGTCTGGCCGGAGGCCGAGGCGCCCAACCGCGTCGTCAACGTCTACGCCGCCCCCGTCAGCGAGACGACCCAGCGCGCGCTCGGCTACGACATGCTGTCGGAGCCGGTGCGCCGCGCCGCCATCGAGCAGGCCCGGGACTCCGGGCTGCCCGCGGCCACCGGCGCCATCGGGCTCAAGGTCGACGAGGAGTCCGGGCCGCAGCCGGCGTTCATCCTCTACCAGGCGGTCTACCGCGACGGCGCTCGGCCGCGCACGGTGGAGGAGCGGCGGGCGGCCTTCGCCGGGGTCGTGCTGACCCCGGTCCGGGTGGCGCCGCTGGCCGGGGCCGTCTTCAATTCCGGCCTGGAGGACGTGGCGGCCGACCTCTTCGAGGGGCGGCTGGTCGATTCCGAATTCCCGATCCATCGCAGCCACCCGCCGTCGCCCGGGCGGACCCCGCTGTCCGCCACGCGGGAGGTGCGGCTGGGCAACCGGCTGTGGACCGTGCGGTACGAGGCCCGGCCCGGTTTTGCGGCGGACGGGCAGGACTGGCGGCCCCCGCTGGTGCTGGCCGTCGGTCTGGCGCTCAGCGGCTTCCTGTTCACGCTGCTGTGGGCGCTGACCGCGACGCGCGGCCGCGCGGTTGCGCTCGCCCGCCGCATGACGGCCTCGCTGCGCCGCCGCGAGGCCGAACTGCACCAGCTCTTCAACCAGGCGCCGCTCGGCATCGCGCTGATCGGCCGGGACGCCAAGATCCTCGACTGCAACGCCGCCTTCGCCCGCGCCGTGGGCAGCCCCCGCGACGGGCTGATCGGCGTCGACACACGGCTGCGCGCGCAGGACCCGGCCCTGGTGGAGGCCATCGATTCCGCCATCGGCGGGCAAGGCGCCCGGCTTGAGGTGGAGCGGCTTCTGCTCGCCGGCGGCCGGCACAGCCATTTTGCCGTCCATCTCCAGCCGGTGGACGCCGCGGGCGAGCCCCCGGTCGTGCTGGCCTTCGTCGAGGACATCGGGGAGAAGCGCCGGGCCGAGCAGCACATCCACTATCTCGCCCATTACGACGCGCTGACCGGCCTGCCCAACCGCGTGCTGCTGTTCGACCGCATCGGGCAGGCCCTGAAGCAGGCCCGGCGCGACGGCGGCAAGGTGGGAATCCTGTTCATCGATCTCGACCGCTTCAAGGTCATCAACGACAGCCTCGGCCATTCCTTCGGCGACGAGGTGCTGCGCGCGGTGGCGCGGCGGCTGCACGCCGGGCTGCGCGATTCCGACACGGTCGGCCGGCTGGGCGGGGACGAGTTCCTGATCGTGGTGCCGGGGCTGCGCGCGGCGGAGGACGCCGCGGCGGTCGCGGACAAGATCCTGTGCCATCTGGCCAGCCCCTTCGCGGTCGGCGGCCAGAGCTTCGTGGTGTCGCCCAGCATCGGCATCAGCCTGTTCCCCGACGACGCCGACGACGCCGAGGGGCTGATCCGCGGCGCCGACATCGCCATGTACAACGCCAAGGACGCCGGCCGGAACGCCTTCCGCTTCGTCACCCCGGAGATGGGCCTGCGCTCGCGCGAGCGGCTGGACCTGGAGGCCAGCCTGCGCCGCGCCCTGCCGGCCGGGGAGCTGTTCCTCGTCTACCAGCCGCAGGTCGGCATCGCCGATGGGCAGGTGGTGGGGGTGGAGGCCCTGCTGCGCTGGCGCCATCCCGAGGCGGGGCTGATCATGCCCGCCCGCTTCCTGCCCGTCGCCGAGGAGACCGGCCTCGTCCAGGCCATCGGCGACTGGGTGCTGACCGAGGTCTGCGCCCAGATCCGGCGTTGGAAGGACCGCATCGGCCTGTCGGTCCCGGTGGCCGTCAACGTCTCTGGCCAGCAGTTCCGCGACGGCCGGCTTCCCGCCAAGGTGGCGGCGGCGTTGGACGCCGCCGGCCTGGAGGGGCCGGAGCTGGAGGTGGAGGTGACCGAGAGCGCGCTGATCGACGACATCGACGCCGCCATCGCCACGCTGCGCGCGCTGAAGGAGCGGGGCGTCCTGGTGGCGCTGGACGATTTCGGGACCGGCTATTCCTCGCTGAGCTACCTGCACCGCTTTCCCATCGACAAGCTGAAGATCGACCGCTCCTTCATCCACGACCTGGAGCAGGCGGGCATGGGCGGCTCCGTTCCGCGCGCCATCGTCGGGCTCGGCCGCAGCCTGGGCCTCGCGGTGGTCGCCGAGGGCGTGGAGACCGAGGCCCAGCTCCAGCTCCTGCGCGGGCTCAACTGCGAGAGCTTCCAGGGCTACCTGTTCAGCCGCCCGGTCCTGCCGGAGGAGCTGGAGGCCATGCTCGCCGTCCGCGCCGCGCCCGGCGACCCCGCCCGGCGCGACGCCGGCGAGCCGGTGGCCTGAGCGGCAGGGCCGGCTGCGTCCGCCGTC
>JAEZHQ010000481.1 GCA_023416455.1 Pseudomonadota bacterium
GCGCCGGCCGGCGACACGTACAGCTCGGCCGGCGGCGGGGCCTCCGCCGCCGCAGCCGGGACCAGCGCCGCCGCCAGGATGGCGGCGGCCACGGCCGCGGCCCGGTCAGGCCGGGACCAGAGCGGCGATGAAGCGCGAGGCGAGGATGCGGTAATCATGGTTCTGCTCGACGAAGCGGTGCCCGTTCTCGCCCAGGCGGATGCGCTCGGACGGCGGCAGGCGGATCAGGCGGCGGATGGCGTCGGCGTAGGCGGCGGGGTCCTCGGGCGGGACGGTGATCCCGCAGCGGGCCTGCGCCACCAGGTCGTTGCTGGCGTCGCAGCCCTGGACGATGGGCCGGCCGGCCAGCATGTAGTCGAACATCTTGTTGGGCGACACGCCGAAGCGGTAGAGCGGGCTGCGCCGCCACGGCATGGTCAGCGCGTCCATCGCCGCCAGGAAGCCCTGCACCGACGCCTTCGGGATGGTGCCGACCATGTGGAAGGTGTCGAGGCCCGAGCGCGCCGCCCGTTCCCGCAGCAGGCCCGCGCTGGACCCGTCGCCGGCCAGGATGAAGGAGACCGGCTCCCCGGCCAGCAGGCCGGCGCTCTCCAGGATCGTCTCGATGGGGTTGGAGGGGTTGATGCCGCCGGCGTAGCCGACCAGGAAGCGCCCGCGCGCCCGCTCGGCCCGGATGCGGGCGGCGACCGCGGGCGGCGGTTCGGCGGGGCCGGCGGCGCGCAGGGTGGCGATGGGGATGCCGTTGGGGACGTGCACGAACTTGGCCGGGTCGAGCCCGCGCCCGGCCATGTAGTCGCGGGCGTCGGGCAGGATCGACACCACGGTGTCGGCGTGGCGGTAGGCGAAGTCCTCGGCCGCCTGGAGCAGCAGGATGTAGGGATGGTGGCGCGGGTAGCCGCCCAGCAGCATGGGCGTCAGCGGCCACAGGTCGTGAACCTCGAAGACCAGCCGCGCCCCCGCCTTGCGGGCGATGCGCGCGCCGGGGTGGATGTCCAGCGGGTAGGTGGAGGAGCAGATGACCACGTCCGGCCGCTCCTCCCGCGCGATGCGGTCGGCCCGCGCCATCAGCTTGGCCACGAAGGCCAGCATGTTGGCGACGCGGCCGGCGCCGTTGCCCTGGTAGGGGCGGGTGCGCAGCCAGCGGAAGCGCACGCCCTCCTCCTCGGTGGTGTCGAGGTCGGCGGCGACCGCCGGCTGATGGTTGCGCAGGTGCGAGAAGCTCGCCCCCAGGATGGTCACCGCGTGGCCCTCCGCCACCCATTCGCGGGCGAGGTAGAAGGGGCGGTACTCCATGCCCATGCGGTCGGAGCCCGCATAGTGGTTGATGAGCAGAATTTTCATGCCGGTGACTTCGGTGAGTGGGGGGCGGCCGGATCCGCGCCGGGCCGCCCGGCCGCCGTCCGGATCCGCCAGACGGCCAGCAGGTTCAGCGCGAGCAGCGCCGCGTCGCTGACCGCGGTCGCCACGGTGAGCGCGATCACGCAGTCGAGCGCCGGCAGCTCCAGCCGCCAGACCAGGGCGAGGGTGCCGGCGACCAGCGCCAGCCGCGCCACCTCCCAGCCCGACATCCAGTGGTTCAGCCCGTAGACGTGAAGGCTGGTGGTGCCCTGGGCGGCCAGGCTGACGACGCTGGACAGAACGATGATCCCGGCGAAGCGGCCGGCCGTCGCCCAGTCCGGGCCGAAGACCAGCGCGAACAGGGCCTCGCCGTGCCAGACCAGAACCAGCGCCGGGGTCATGGCGACGAGCAGCCCGAGGTTGAGCGCCACCACGAGAAACCACAGCCGCCCGGGATCCTCGTGGCGCAGCCGGGCGGCGTGGCCCCACAGCACCTGGCTGACCGCCTGCCCGACGAAGGCGGTCGGCTGCCACAGCACGCGCACGGCGAGCGACCATTGCCCGGTGACGGCCAGCCCGTAGAGCGGCGGCATGGCCATGGCGGGGAGCAGGCCGCCGACCCCGTTGAGCACGCCGGAGGGGGCGGTGACCAGCGCGAAGCGGCGGTAGAGCCCGGCAACCCGGCCGAGGCGCCGCGGCTCCATGGCGCGCAAGGCCCCGGCCAGGGCGGCGCGGCCGTGGTGGGCGGCGCGCAGCAGGCCCAGCAGGTAGCCGCCGATGAAGCCCAGCATCAGCCCGCCGGCCCCGGGGTCGAGCAGGCCGAAGAGGATCTGGCAGGCCACCGTGCCGACCAGCGTGATGAAGCGCACGCCGGCGACCGCGCCGAAGGCCTGCTGGCGCACCAGCCAGTGGGTGGCCACCTCGTGCAGGCCGACGGTCAGCAGGGCGGCGGCCAGCAGCAGGACGTCGCGCGCGCCGACGGCAAACCAGCCCCCGGCCGCCGGCCCGGCGGCGACGCCCAGCAGGCCGGCGCCGAGCAGCCCGGCGAGGAGGGCGACGCCGGCGCTCACCACCAGGCACAGGCCCAGCAGATCCAGCGCCTCCTCCTCCGTCCGCGGCAGCGGCAGCGCCCAGCTGAAGCGCAGCGAGGCGAGCGGGGTGAGGATGGTGACCGCCGCCCCCAGGACGGCGAAATGGCCGAAGGAGGCGGGGTCGTAGATCCGGGTCAGCAGCGGCGCCGCGGCGAAGGCCAGGATCTGCGCCAGCCCCACCGCGCCGGAGATGCGCAGCACGTCGCCGGAAACGCGGCGCAGGAACGACCGGTCCCGCCGCGCTCCGTCCACGGCCGCCTCCGCCGTTGCGTCCGCCGCGCCCATGGCCTTCCCCGGCGTCATTCGGCGGCGGCCCGGGCCGTGCCGAGGCCGGCCGCCAGGGCGTCGGCGATGCGGCGCTGGTCCTCCTCGCCGAGGTAGGGATGCATGGGCAGGCTCAGCACCGTCGCGGTCAGCCGGTCGGTCACCGGCAGGGCGCCGCCGGCCACCGGGTAGCCGGTGTAGGCCCTCTGCCGGTGCAGCGCCCGGGCGTAGTAGACGGCCGACGGGACGCCGTGCGCCGCCAGCGCCGCCATCAGCCCGTCCCGCCCGGCCGCGCGCAGCGTGTACTG
>JAEZHQ010000487.1 GCA_023416455.1 Pseudomonadota bacterium
GTCCCCGCCGCTCCGCCGGCCGCTGCCCCGGACAGCTTGGCCGCCACGCCGGCGCAAGCCCTGGCCGCCGCGCTCGCCGCCTGCGAGCGGCTGGCGGAAGCCTTCGGCGACGTCGCCGATCACACCCCCGACGAGGCGGTCCTGGTCCGCTCCCAGCGCCTCCAGGAAGCGGTCATCGCCCATCTCGCCGCGCTGGCCGGGCGGCTGGCCGGCGCCGCCCCGCCGGGGTGACGCCGTTCAGCCGTCGCCGCCTCGATGCGCACGACCCCGCCACCGCAAAGGCGGCCTGCAATTCGCGCTTGAAGTCGGGAACATCCGCCGGCCCCGCGATTACACGTCCAGCACGGCCCGGTCATCACGAGGCAATAGGATGGACATCCAGTCCTCCCTTCACCGCATTGTTTCCGGAAATCCACGCCGTCTGTTGACCGATGATGCCAAGGAAGGGCGCCCATTCCCGGCGCGCGCACCGCCTTGATGGCCCCGCCCCCACACACCACCCGGCGGTCAGGCGGAGAACTCCTTCTCATGGAGCCAGGAGGCGTGGGTGACCACCTTCTTGTGCCGGCTCCACTCCTCCAGCATCGTCGGGGCGATCGCCTTCAGCTCCTTCATCTGGTCCGGCGTGCCGGTCACGCAGGTCAGCTCCAGCCGATGGCCGTTGGGGTCGAAGAAGTAGATGGACTTGATGATGGCATGGTCGGTCGGGCCGACCACGTCGATGCCGTGGGCCTCGATCTCCGCCTTGGCGCGCCGGAGCGCCGCCTCGTCCTCGACCTGGAAGGCGATGTGCTGGACCCAGGCGGGGGTGTTCGGGTCGCGGCCCATGGGCGGCGAGTTGGGGATCTCGAAGAAGGCCAGGATGTTCCCGTTCCCGGCGTCCAGGAACAGGTGCATGTAGGGGTCCGGCTCCTTGGTGGAGGGGACCCGCTCCTCCGAGATGGCCACCAGGAAGTCCATGTTCAGGACCTTCTGGTAGAAGTCCGCGGTTTCCTTGGCGTCGTTGCAGCGGTAGGCCACGTGGTGGATCTGCTGGATCTTCATGGGCTGGAATCCTCCCGGAGGCGTGTTGGATCCTTGGACGCCCGGGGCGCCGGCCGAAGCCCGCGCCGCCGCCGCGCCGGCCCATAATGGTTTCATCTGAAACTATCGTCAAGGGAAAGAGCGGCGCGGGCCGGCCGCCACGGCACCGTCCGCGTCAGCCGGCGAGCCGCAGGACCACCGGGACCAGCAGGGCCGTCGCCAGCCCGTTGAGGGCCATGGCGAGGCCGGCGAAGACCGCGGCGACGGAACCGATCTGGACGGCGCGCGCCACCCCGATGCCGTGCGCCGCCAAGCCGAGCGCGAAGCCCAGGCCGCGCTGGTCCAGCCCGGGAAAGCGGCGGTGCAGCGGGCCGGCGAGGATGGTCCCGAGGATGCCGGTCGCCATCACGAAGACCATGGCCAGCGCCGCCAGGCCGCCGGTCTGCCCGGCGACCTCCATGGCGATCGGCATCGTCGCAGACTTCGGCAGCAGCGAGCGCGTCGTCGCCTCGCTCAGCCCGAACAGCCGGGCCAGCGCGAGCACCGACAGGACGGCGGTGACGCAGCCCGCCAGCAGGGCCGCGCCAAGCGGCAGCAGGGTGCGGAGGATGAGCCCGCGGTGCTGGTGGATGGGCACCGCCAGCGCCACCGTCGCCGGGCCGAGCAGGAAGCGCAGCGGCTGCGTCGCCTCACCGTAGGTCTCCACCGGAGTCCCGGTGGCCAGGACGAGCGCCACCAGCATCGCCACGGCCAGCGCGACGGGCTGGGTCAGGGGGTGGCCGCCGCTGCGCCGGTGCAGCTCCTGCGCCGCCAGATAGGCGAACAGCGTGGCGGTGAGCCAGGCCAGCGGCGAGGCGAGCAGCGCCAGCCAGGGCTCAACCCCGGGCATCGTCACCCCGGACATCGTCACCCCGGACATCGTCACCCCGGGCATCGTCCGCCCCCGGCGGCCGGAGGCGGCGCGCCACCCGCAAGAAGACCCAGGCGCTGGCCGCCAGGGTAAGGGCGGTGCTGAGCAGCAGGACGAGCAGGACCCGCCCCCCTTCGTCCCGCAACAGGTCGGCGTGGGCGATGACCCCCACCCCGGCCGGGACGAACAGGAGCGGAAGATGCCGCAGCAGGCCGTCCGCCGTCGCCGTCAGCTCCGCGGGGCGGCGTCCGGCCAGCGTCAGGCCGCCGAGCAGCAGCGCGCAGCCGACGACCGCCCCGGGGACCGGCAGATCCAGGCCCCGCGCCGCCAGCTCCCCGGCGAGCTGGCAGCCGAGCAGCAGGGCGAAGGGCCGCAGCAGCGCCAGGGCCGCCGGTCGCCCCGGCAACGGGGCGGCCGGGTCCCCGTGACCCGCGTCGCTCATAGGAACTCCATACATTTACTTGGCACAGGCAGAGGCGTTGACAGCATTGAATGCCGCAGAGACCCTAGCGCGCGGGCGATGACGGCGCAACGGCCATCCGGGGCCGGGACGCGCGCATACCATCAATCCCAGGCGAATCCTGTGCGCAAGCCCGTCAATTGGCATACAATTGCGGCCTCCCCGGCGGTCGCACCGCCTGCGGGTGATGTCGACACCCTCCAGGTGGATATAGGAAATTGGTTGGGCCGGAAGGGCCGGCCGGCGCGGTGACCGCGCGGGACCGGCCGCCGATTATTGACAGCATACATAGCGTCGGCCACCATGCGGACCGCACCCCGTCCCCATGATTTGGATGACGAACGGTCCGGCGGCCGCAGACGCCGGCGTCGCCCGGCATGGCCGCGGAGGTGCCGTCCGCCACCAACGTGGGAGTATCACCGCGTGACGATCCAACCCGGCAGGTGCCCCCCATGACCATGGATAGCCTCTACGCCAAGCCCGGGCACCTGCTCCGGCGCGCCCACCAGATCTCGGTCGCGCTGTTCACCGAGGAATGCGCGGAGCACGACCTGACCTCGGTCCAGTACGCGGCGCTGGTTGCGATCGACGCACATCCGGGGGTGGACGCCACCCGCCTGTCCGGCCTCATCGCGTTCGACCGCTCCACGCTGGGCGGCGTCATCGAGCGGCTGGAGGCCAAGCGGCTCATCCACCGCGAGTCCAGCCCGGCCGACAAGCGCATCAAGCTGCTCTACCTGTCGCCCGCCGGCAAGGCCCTCCTGGGCACCGTCGGCCCGGCCATCGACCGCGTCCAGGAGCGCATCCTCGCCCCCCTGCGCCCGGCCGACCGGACGATGCTGATCCGGCTGCTCAGCCAGCTGGTCGAGCTGCACCACGACACGCTGCCCTCGTCCCTGCGGCCGGTCGCCGACCGCGAGGGCGTGGCGGCGGAGGCGGATGGCGACGGCGGCGGGCCGGCCCCGGCCAACGGGCAGGGGCGGCGCAGCCGGGAGCCCGGGCGGCGCTAAGCAGGTTTTCCGAACTCCGCCCACACATGGGCGGGCTCGGAAAACCTGCAAAACCATAGAGTCCGCAGGTTTCTTCAGGCCGGGCCTGTGGCCCGATCTGGAGAAACCTGCTTAGGCCGCCCGCCCGGAGCTGTCCGGTCGGAGTGCCGTGCGATTGTTCTGAAACGCACGACACTCCAGTCGATTCCGGTGGTCCGCGGTCCGCTCTAATGCCGCTCATGCAGGCAATGGCCGTGGTCGGCCAGAACCTCGATCACCCGGCAGGTCCGCACCTCCCCTTGCGCGCAGGGCTCCACCATCCGCCGCACCTCCGCCTGGAGCGCCTGGAGGCGGCCGATCCGCGATTCGATGTCGGCGAGATGCGCCCGGGCCAGGGCGTCCGCCTTGTGGCAGGGCTGGCCGGGGTCGTCGGTCAGCGCCAGCAGCTCGCGGATGGCCTCGACCTCGAATCCCAGTTCGCGGGCATGGCGGATGAAGCGCAGGCGCTTGACCGTGGCCTCGCCGTAAAGGCGCCGGTTGCTTTCCGTGCGCGGCGGCGGCGGCAGCAGCCCGATGCTCTCGTAGTAGCGGATGGTCGGGACCTTGACCCCCGCCCGGACGGAGAGCGCGCCGATGGTCAGGCTCGGCATGGTCAGGCTCGGCATGGCGAAAAACCCCTTGATCCTCCAGTCGCTGGAGAATGTACGGTCGGGACAGAGGCAGGACAAGGAGCTGACCATGGCCGTGATCGAGGACGACGCCCAACCGGACCGCCGGCGCACCCGCTACCGCGTCGCCGGAATGGACTGCGGGTCCTGCGCCGCCAAGGTCGAAACGGCGCTGCGGCGGGTCGAGGGCGTGCAGGCGGTCGCCGTGTCGGTCCCGGCCGGCACCGTCACGGTAACCCACGCGCCGACGCTCGCCGCCGACGCCATCGCCCGGCCGATGGCGGCGCTCGGCTACCGCGTCGGTCCGGGCGAGACCGTCGCCGCGTCCGGGCCGGCCGGCGC
>JAEZHQ010000554.1 GCA_023416455.1 Pseudomonadota bacterium
CGGCTGGCCGGGGCCAGCCTGGAGATGGGCGACTTCTCCTACATCGACCTGGAGGGCGCGGACCTCACGGAGGCCGACCTGCGCGGCGCCAACCTGCGCCGCTCCCGGCTGGCCGGGGCGGTGCTCAGGCAGGCGGACGCCCGTCCGGTCCTGCTGGCCGGCGGACGCCCCTGGCCGACCAACCTGGACGGCGCCGACCTCACGGGCGCCGACCTCCGCCACGCCCGCATGGGCGAGGCGGTCCTGCAATCCGCCATCCTCCGGGGGGCGCAGCTGGAAGGCTCCGGCATCACCCTGCCCGAGGCCGCCGCCCCGCCGCCGGCGGGCGACCCGCAGGAGCGCCGCCGGCAGAAGCGCTTCGTGCGCCCGGGCCTGCTGGTGGAGAGCAGCCGCGGCACCCACGCCACGCGCAACTGGTCGATCGGCGGCATGTGTCTGCGGGCGCCGGAGCAGCCCTTCGAAAAAGGCGAGATGATCGAGGCCCGCGTGACCCTGGCGGACCGCCGGGACGTCACCGCCACCGCCCGCTTCGTGGTGTTGCACCTGAACCGGGGCAAGGGCCACGTCTCGGTGCGGTTCCACCAGTACAGCGACGAGCTGAAGGTCCTGCTGAAGACCGCCTTCCTGGAGCACCAGAAGCTGGCGGGGTGATGCCGTATCGCACGGGCTTCGCACGAGGCTCCCGCCGCCCGCCCCGGCCCTTCCCCGCGAAGCGGAGGGAGGGCCGGGGCGGGAACGGCCGGGATCAGCCGCGCACCAGCGGCTTGTAGCGGATGCGGTGCGGCTGGTCGGCTTCGGCGCCGAGGCGGCGCTTCTTGTCGGCCTCATAGTCCTGGAAGTTGCCTTCGAACCACTCCACGTGGCTCTCACCCTCGAAGGCCAGGATGTGGGTGGCGATGCGGTCGAGGAACCAGCGGTCGTGGCTGATCACCACGGCGCAGCCGGCGAAGCCTTCCAGCGCCTCCTCCAGCGCGCGCAGCGTGTCGACGTCGAGGTCGTTGGTCGGCTCGTCGAGCAGCAGGACGTTGGCGCCGGACTTCAGCATCTTGGCGAGATGGACGCGGTTGCGCTCGCCGCCGGAGAGCTGCCCGACCTTCTTCTGCTGGTCGGGGCCGCGGAAATTGAAGGCCGACACATAGGCGCGCGACGGCATGGACTTCTTGCCCAGATCCACGATGTCGAGCCCGTCGGAGATCTCTTCCCACACCGTCTTGTTGGGGGCCAGCGTGTCGCGGCTCTGGTCCACGTAGCCGAGCTTGACCGTCTCGCCCACCCGGAAGGTGCCGGCGTCCGGCCCCTCCTGCCCGGTGATCATGCGGAAGAGCGTGGTCTTGCCGGCGCCGTTCGGGCCGATCACGCCGACGATGCCGCCGGGCGGGAGGCGGAAGGACAGATCGTCGATGAGCAGGCGGTCGCCGAAGCCCTTGCTGATCCCCTCGGCCTCGATGACCACGTTGCCCAGGCGCGGCGGCACCGGAATGACGATCTTGGTGGCCTCGCCGCCGCTGTCCCGGTTGCTTTCCGCCAGCAGCGTCTCGTAGGCCGAGATGCGCGCCTTGCTCTTGGCCTGGCGGGCCCGCGGCGACTGCCGGATCCACTCCAGCTCGGTCGCCAGCTGCTTCTGGCGTGCCTCCTCCTGGCGGCCCTCCTGCTCCAGCCGCTTCTGCTTCTGCTCCAGCCAGGAGGAGTAGTTGCCCTCGTAGGGAATGCCGGCGCCGCGGTCCAGTTCGAGGATCCAGCCGGTGACGTTGTCGAGGAAGTAGCGGTCGTGGGTGACCAGGACGACGGTGCCCTTGTACTCCTGGAGGTGGCGCTCCAGCCAGGCCACGGACTCGGCGTCCAGGTGGTTGGTCGGCTCGTCGAGGAGCAGCAGGTCGGGCTTCTCCAGCAGAAGCTTGCACAGCGCCACGCGGCGCTTCTCGCCGCCGGACAGCTTGGTCACGTCGGCGTCGCCCGGCGGGCAGCGCAGGGCGTCCATGGCGATCTCGACCGTGCGGTCGAGGTCCCAGGCGTCGGCGTGGTCGATCTTCTCCTGAAGCTCGGCCTGCTCGGCCAGCAGGGCGTCGAAATCGGCGTCCGGCTCGGCCATCAGGTTGGAGACCTCGTTGAAGCGGTCCACCAGCGCCTTGGTCTCGGCCAGGGCCTCCAGAACGTTCTCCTGGACGGTCTTGGCGGGATCGAGCTGGGGCTCCTGCGGCAGGTAGCCGACCTTGGCGCCATCCGCCGCCCAGGCCTCGCCGGAGTAGTCCTTGTCCAGACCGGCCATGATCTTCATCAGGGTCGATTTGCCGGCGCCGTTGACACCCAGCACGCCGATCTTCACCCCGGGCAGGAACGACAGCCAGATGTTATCCAGGACCTTCTTGCCACCGGGGTAGACCTTGGTCATGCCCTTCATGACATAAACATATTGGTAGGACGCCATGCGCCGCTCCGACCCTTCTGCACGGGAGAGGAAATTAAGGGCGCCGCGCGCGGCGCCGCTTCGCTTGGCCTGGGTTTTAGCGCATAAGGACGCCGCGATAAACGGCCAAGGAAGGGAGCGCGCGTGGTCGAGATCTATGTGGACGCCGATGCCTGCCCGGTAAAGGCGGAAATTTACCGGGTCGCCGGCCGCAACGCGCTGAAGGTCCGTCTGGTCAGCAACAGCCCGCTGCGGCTGCCGACCGAATGCCTGGCCGAGCTGGTGGTGGTCGGCTCCGCCTTCGACGCCGCCGACGATTGGATCGCCGACCACGCCACCGCGACCGACATCGTGGTCACCGCCGACATCCCGCTGGCCCATCGCTGCATCGGCAAGGGCGCCGTGGTCATCGGCCCCACCGGACGGCCCTTCACCGAGGATTCGATCGGATCGGCGCTGGCCACCCGGGCGCTGATGCAGGATCTGCGGGACATGGGGATGGTCGCCGGCGGCGGCGCGCCGATGAGCCAGCGCGACCGGTCCTGCTTCCTCCAGGCGCTCGACCAGGCGGTGCAGGCGCTCAAGGCGGGCCGCCGTCCGAAGTGGCGCTAAGCAGGTTTTCCGAACTCCGCCCACACATGGGCGGACCGGGGGCGGGCTCGGAAAACCTGCAAAACCATGGAGTCCGCAGGGCTCGAAAGGCCGGGCCTGTGGCCCGATCTGGAGAAACCTGCTAAGGGGCCGCCCGCCCTTGGGCCAGCGCCCGCGCCTCCCCGTGGGTGGCCACGCCCCGCTCCTCCAGCCGCGGCACCAGCGCCGCCGCCAGCTCGGCCTGGAGGAGCGCCGGGGCGAAGGGGCCGGCGG
>JAEZHQ010000555.1 GCA_023416455.1 Pseudomonadota bacterium
CCGCCGGCCCCTCCGCGAGCCCGCCCAGCACCGCGCGGTGCCAGCCGCGCGCCGTCTCGAAGGCCAGTTCCGGCTGCACCGCCACCGTCTCGGCGGCGTCGTTCAGCGCCAGCAGGGCGCCCAGCGCATACTGCGCGATCAGCCCGTGCGCGGCGCGCGTCGGGTGCAGCTCGTCCCAGAAGACGGTGGCGTCGGCCGCCGCCTCGCTGCCGCAGGCCCCGGTCGGCGCCCCCCCAAACAGGCAGGGAACGGTCCAGTTGCCGAAGCCGTAGGCCGCCGGGTCGGCCTTGACGGCGCGGAAGAGGGTGCCGACGTCGGCGACCACCACCGTCACCCCGAGCCGGCGCTCGGCATCGGCCATGGCCTGCTGGAGCCGGGCGTTGTGGGCGGCGGCGGCGGCGGTCAACCACGGCGCCCGCGGCGTGCCCCGGCTGTCCGGGACGTCGCCGAGGTCCGGCAGGTTGGGCACCAGGAAGCTGCGCCCGCCGAGCGCCGTCAGCCGCTCCACCGCGGCGACGAGGTTGTCCACCGTCTGCGCCACCAGCGGCGCCGGATCGGCGCCGGGGGCCACGCGGTCGAGATAGTCGTTGCCGCCCGCCCACAGGGCGAACAGCCCGCTGCCGCGCCCGCCCGGGCTAGCCAGGGCGAACTGGCCGACCTGCCCCTGGACGCCCGGCACGCCGACCGGGGAGAGCAGCCCGGTTTCCGCACCGCCGTAGGCGTAGTTGGTGCTCTGGTCCGGCCGGGCGCCGACCAGCGGGGCGAGCCGCTCCACCCACACCGGCCCGTTGGAGAAGCGGCCGTCGAAGTAGGGCGGGCTGGCCGGCACCCGGCCGCCGGTGATCTCGAAGACGCGACCGGTGTCGGACAGGCTGTCGCCGAAGACGAAGACACGGTCGAAGGGCACCGCCTCGGCCGGCATCGCCGCGGCCAGCGCGATCCCGGCCACCGCCATCCTGGCCACCGCCATCATCCCGCGCATGCGCCCTCCCCTCCGCCGCGGCGGCCGTCCGGCTGCTCCGGCGCCTGAACATGGCCCGGCCGCCTGCCCACCGACAAGACCTTGCGCCGGGCGGCGGGCGGGTTTCGCGTCCCTACCCCCTTTGCCCATGGACTATGCCGCCGCCGCCGGGGGTTGGTTCGGGCATGGGACGCCCGTGCATGGGCGGACCAACGGAGGAAACCAGGAGACCGCACATGAAGATGTTGCTCACCGCCGCTGCCGCCGCGCTTGTGATGGCCGGCTCCGGCATGGCCGTGGCACAGACCTCCACCGGGCCGGCCACCGGCCCGGCCACCGGCGGGGCCACCGGTTCCGCCCAGGCCATGCACTCCGCCACCGGCACGGTCAGCAAGGTCGACCGCAGCAGCCATACCCTGACCATGCAGGACGGCACCAAATACAAGCTGCCCTCCGGCGCCGACCTCGGCCGGATCAAGGAGGGCGACCAGGTCCGCGTGCAGTACCAAGGCCAGGGCAACGACCGCATGGCGATGCAGGTGACCCCGGCAACCGGGTCCGCCGGCTCGTCCCCGTCGTCGCCGATGCCGTCGGGCTCGGCCGGTGGCGCCACCCGCTCCTCGCCGGGCATGCCCGGCTCTCCCGGAACCGGCGGATCTCCCGGAACCGGCGGTTCTTCGTCCCAGTAGGCCGTTCTTCCAGTGATCCGGCGACCGGGGCGGCGCGCGCGGGCGCGCCGCCCCTCCCTTGTGCCGGCGCCCCGGCTCAGCCGCGGAAATTCAGGAGGCTCGGCGCCTTGTCGATGATCTCCTCCAGGATCAGCGACGCCGTCTCCAGGTCGCGATCCAGATCATGCCCCAGCTTGCCGGCGTAGTTGGGCCGGTTCAGCTTTTCATGCGCGTCGTGCAGGCTGCGCAGCTCCGACACGAAGATCTCCCGCGCCCCCATGGGCAGGATCGGATTGGCCGAGAGCACGAAGAAGAAACGCATGCTGGCGCGCACCAGCAGGGCGAGCATGACTGTATCCAGCCGCTCGAACTGCTCGCGCAGGTCGTCGGAGCGGCTGTCCACAAGGTTGCGCAGGCGCTGCTCGATGAGGATGACCAGCGCCTGGAACTCGCCGACCTTGTCGCGGAAGTCACGGTAGGCTCCGAAGCTGTGCTTGCTCGCGTCATGCTCGGCAAGCTGGGCAAGCTTGGCCGCCTCGCGGCACTGCCGCTCCAGCGCGCTCAGCAGTTCCTTGACCTCGGCACGGGAATATTGGCGCTTGCTCATTGGATGGGCGGATCCTCGGGGGGACGGACCGCCCTATAGCACGAACCCGCCCCCCGGGCCACCGCCCCGGTTGTCGCTCGGGGGCTCGCGGCGGTGCCCGGGGGACGCCGGAAGGCCGGCGGGATCAGTGGTCGGCCGCGGCCGGCGCGTCCGGCCGGCGCACCAGGGGCATCAGCAGCAGGGCGGCGAAGAAGATGCCGGCCATCACCAGCAGGCAGTCGTTGAAGGTCATCACCATCGCCTCGCGCTGGACCAGCCCGGCCAGCGTCTTGAGCGCCGCCGCCTGGGGGTCGGCGACCAGCCCGTCATAGACACCGGCCAGCCCGTCCAGGGCCTGCTGGACCGGCGGGCGGGCAAGGTTCAGGTTGTCGCCGAGGCGGTTCATGTGCAGGGCCAGCCGGTCGGTCAGCACCGTGTTGATGGCGGCGAGCCCGATGGCCCCGCCCAGGTTGCGCATCAGGTTGTAGAGGCCCGAGGCGTTCTTGAGCTGCTCCGGCGGCAGGGTGCCGAGCGCGATGCTGTTGATCGGGATGAAGCACAGCATCAGCGACAGCCCGCGCACCGCCTGCGGCAGGAAGAGTTCCCAGAAGCCGGACTGCGCGGTCAGGAAGCTGTTCAGCCACACGCCGGTCCCGAACAGCGTCAGCCCCATCCCCAGCATGACGCGCAGGTCCATCCGCTTGGACAGGGCGCCGGCGATGGGCGCGGACAGGAACTGGAAGGCACCGGTCACGAACATGATGGTGCCGATCTGGAGGCTGTTGAAGCCGCGGACCCGGGCCAGGAACAGCGGTTGCAGGTAGACCGCCCCGTAAAGGCCGATGCCGATGATGAAGCTGTAGAGCGAGCCGATGGCGAAGTTGCGGTCGAGGAAGGCCCGCAGCTCGACGATCGGGTTCCGGTAGGTCAGGACCCGCCAGAAGAATCCGACCCCGGCCAGCAGCGCCACCACGGCGAAGACCGCCACATATTCGTCCGCGAACCAGTCCTGCCGCGGCCCCTCCTCCACGACGAACTCCAGGCTGCCGAGGAAGGCCGCCATCAGCCCCAGCCCGATGAAATCGAAGCCCTTGCGCAGGGCGGGGTTGGGCCGGTCCACATCGACCAGCGTCCAGACCAGGGCGGTGACCGCGACACCGGGCACCACGTTGGCCAGGAACAGCCAGTGCCAGGAAAAGCTCTGGGTCAGCCAGCCGCCCAGCGTCGGGCCGAGGGTCGGCGCCATGGTGGCGACCAGGCCGATCATCACCGACACGCCGGCCCGCCGTTCCGGCGGGAACAGGGAGAAGCTGGTGGCGAACACGGTCGGGATCATGGCACCGCCGATGAAGCCCTGGAGCGCCCGCCAGACAATCATGGATTCGATGCTGGAGGTGAAGGCGCAGGCCACGCTTGTCAGGGTGAATCCGGCCGCCGCGATGGTGAACAGGACGCGCGTCGACAGGATGCGGGCCAGCATGCCCGACAGCGGGATCATCACCACCTCGGCGATGAGATAGGAGGTCTGCACCCACGCGATCTCGTCGGCGCTGGCGGCCAGCCCCGCCTGGATCTCGGACAGGGAGCTGGAGACGATCTGGATGTCCAGGATGGCCATGAACATGCCGACGACCATGGCCAGGAAGCCGGCCCAGTCCCGCCCGGTGACGGGGCGGCGACCAGCGTCGGCGGCCGGCGGGGAGCCCGCCGCGCCCCGGCCCGCGGGGTGCGGGGGGGGGTGGGGCCGGGGCGCGGGGGCCGCAC
>JAEZHQ010000559.1 GCA_023416455.1 Pseudomonadota bacterium
CTACTACGCCGTGCCGCGCCGCCCGCGCCTGCTGCTGCTCCAGGCCCTGCACCACGCCGCGGAGAGCGCGCGCAACGCCCAGGCCGGGGCGCGCGCCCTGATGGAGGAGGGGGTGGCCCGGCGCGGGGCCGTCCCCGGCCCGCCCGTCCAGGACCTCGGCCCCTTCCGGCCGGAGCCCGGGCAGGCCGTGCTCCAGGCCGGCGCCCTGTGGGGGCATCCCGGCATCGCCGGGGCGCTCGCCGGCATCGCGGCGTCCGGGGCGACGCTGATCACCGTGATCTGCGACGTCATCCCCCTGGTCCAGCCCCAGTTCTTCCAGGAGCGCTTCTGCGCCACCTTCGCCCACTGGTGCCGGGCGACCCTGGCCCACAGCCGGCGCCTGCTGACCATCTCGCAGGCCACCGCCGCCGACGTGCGGGCGGTGGCGGCGCGCGAGGGGCTGCCCTGCCCGCCCATCGAGGTGCTGCGCCTGGGCGACGACGGCATCGGCGCCGCCCCCGGCCGGGTGGCCCCGGCGGTGGCGGCGCTCGCCGACCGGCCGATGGTGCTCAGCCTCGGCACCGTGGAGGTGCGCAAGAACCACCTGCTGCTGTACCGGGCGTGGCGGCGCATGCTGGCCGCCGGGCAGACGCCGCCCCGGCTGGTCATCGCCGGCCGGCGCGGCTGGCTGGCCGACGAGACCTACCACCTGCTGACCCGCGACCCGCTGCTGCACGGCCACGTCGTCATGCTGCACGGGGCCTGCGACGCCGAGGTGGCCTGGCTGCTCGACCGCGCGCTGTTCACGCTCTACCCGTCGCTGTGCGAGGGCTGGGGCCTGCCGGTGGCGGAAAGCCTGGCCCGCGGGCGGCCGGTGCTGGCCTCCGACGCGCCGGCGGTGCGGGAGGCCGGCCAGGGGCTGGCCCTGCATCTCGACCCCGACGACGTGCCCGGCTGGTGCGAGGCGGTGCTCGGGCTGGCCGGCGACGCCGACCGCCGCCGCCGCCTGGAAGCGGCCATCGCCCGCGACTACCGCGAGGTCGCCTGGCGGGACACCGCCGCCCGCCTGGCCGGGCTGCTGGCCGGCGGCGGCCTCGCCGACGGCGGGGATGGCGTCATGGCGGCCGGCGGCGGGGCATAAGCCGCCGGCCCGGGGATCCGGGGTGTGGGGTTGGGGCACGCTCCCCGGCCTGGACCGTGCCGATGCCTCCTGAAGGCGCCCGAAGGCGCACCCTGTTGCCGCACCCTGTTGCCGCAGCCGCCGGTCCGCCGACCCCGGCCCGCAAGCCGCGGCCGCCGGCCTTCCGGCCCCGGGAGGTCGGAAGCGTGCCCCAACCCCACACCCCGGATTCCCGGACCGGGACGAAGGCGCGGAGGGCCGAGGCCCCGCCTTGCCATCCGGCACCCGGCGGAAAGCGGCATGCCCGGCACCATGATGGCGGAGACCGCGGGCCCATGCCCGCGAAGACGCGTGAAGCCAGGGGGGCCGGACGGTCCCGCCGGCAATTGAGGAAGGCTTTTGATGGCTCGCCATCAAAAGCCGTTGGTCTGAGCTTTGCCGCCGGCCGTTCCGATTCGGGAGGTGTGGGGTTGGGGCACGCTCCCGCCCGAACCGTTTTCCCGTGGGGTCAGGTCACAGATTCGTGGGGTTAGGTCACGGCGAATCGCCGCGACTCGGGTTTTCCCGTGGGGTTAGGTCACGAAGCAATTAGTATAGATAACAACTATCTTCAAATAGTTCTGTGCCCTAACCCCACACTTGACGAAGACATGAAAAACCCATCAACTGCGTGACCATGGCTGATATACACAGTCTTATCGTGCGAGACGGCAAACAAGCAGCGCTTTCGTTTGCCAACGTCGATATCGTCAACATTGCAGCCGGGGTGTTGGGCGACGAGCGCAGAGGTCTTGGATACACCTATTCCGGCTTGTGCCTGACGGCACTGCCCCATCGCCGCATCCCCGACGGCCAGCTCTGGGAGCGGAGCGGGCACAAGGTAAAGCTCGTGGTCGAACCCGGCCGGCTGCACGTCGGGGGCAAGCTGAAGCTCTATGGTGTTCCCTATGGCGCCCGGGCCCGCATGATCCTGATCTATCTGATCACACGGGCCGTGCAGACGAACAGCCGCGAAATCGCGCTTGGTCGATCCATGCGCGCCTGGCTGGAAGCCATGGGTGTGGCGGTCGGCGGCGAGACGGCAAAAGCGTTTCGCGAACAGTCCATGCGCATTGCCGCATGTTCCATGAAATTCTTCTGGGAAGCCGGGCGAGGCGCCACCGGCTTCGACAAAGGCGGTGTCGTCCGCAAAGGGCTGATGTTCGGCGACAGCATCGATACCGGCGACCAGCCCCGCCTGTTTGACGACACCGTCGTCCTGGATGAACTCTTCTACGCCGCAGCCACGGAACATCCGGTCCCACTGCTGGAAGCCGCCGTCCGGCACCTCCGCGACCGCTCCATGTCGCTCGACATCTATGTCTGGCTGGCTTACCGGCTGCATGTCCTGGAACGGCCGACGCCCGTCACCTGGGCAGCGGCCCACGCGCAATTCGGCGGCGGCTTCAAAGAACCCCGTTTCTTCCGGCGGCCTTTCCTGGAAGCGTTGGAGGCGGCCATGGCGGCGTACCCCGACGCGCATGTCGAGGTCGACGACAACGGCCTGATCCTGCACCCGTCCCGTCCGCCGGTCGGGAAACTCCTGGGGGCGTGACCCAGCCCCACACCCAACCCCACGTCCGGGGTTCCAGGGCGTCCGATCCTTGCCGCCGGCCGTTCCGATCCGGGAGGTGTGGGGTTGGGGCACGCTTCCGCCCGAACCGCTTTCCCGTGGGGTCAGGTCACAAACCCGCGGGGTCGGGTCACGCCACGCCCTGGCTTTCCTGCTGGTAGGCGTCGAGCACCTCGTCGACCGGGCCGAAGGCGCGCAGGCTGCCGCTCTCCAGCCACAGCGCCTTGGTGCACCACTGGCGGATCAGGTCGTTGGCGTGGGAGGCCAGGAACAGGATGCTCGACTGGTGGATGAAGTTGGCGATGCGCTCCTGCGCCTTGTGCATGAACTTGGCGTCGCCGGCCACCACCCACTCGTCCATCAGCAGGATGTCCGGGGCGATGCAGGTCGACACCCCGAAGGTCAGCCGCAGCAGCATGCCCGACGAATAGGTGCGCAGCGGCATGTGCAGGTAGTCGCCAAGCTCGGTGAAGGCCTCGATGTCGGGGATGCGCGCCCGGATCTCCTCGCGCGTCAGGCCGAGCAGCAGGCCGCGCAGCAGGATGTTCTCGTAGCCGTTCAACTCCAGGTCGAGGCCGAGGCCGATGTCGAACATCGGCGTCACCCGCCCGGAGATCTCGACCCGCCCGGCGGTCGGCTCGTAGATGCCGGCGAGCACGCGCAAAAGCGTCGTCTTGCCCGCCCCGTTGGATCCGATCAGCCCGACCCGGTCGCCGTGCCGGATGTCCACCGACAGGTTCTTCAGCGCCTCCACGTGGATGCGGTTGGTGGCGTCGGCCGCGATCCGCCCGGCCGAGCCGCGGAACAGCAGGTTCTTCTTCAGCGACCGCGACCCGCCGTGATAGAGCGAGAAGTGGACCGAGACGTCGCGCAGTGAGATCGATGTCGACATGGGAGCCCGCTAGATCCAGTAGGCGATCCGGCTGCGGAAGCGGTGCAGGAACAGAACGCCCGCCCCCACCGACAGCAGGGTGAAGGCCAGGGTGACCGCGTAGCTGAGGGCCGAGGGGACGTGGCCGAGGAGCGGCGCCCGCAGCAGTTCGATGAAGTGGTGGACCGGGTTGGACAGGGCGAAGGCCAGGCGCTCGCCCAGCATCTCCGGCTTCCAGACGATCGGGGTGATGAAGAAGACGACCTGGGTCAGGCTGGTGATGATCTGCGGGATGTCGCGGAAGCGCGCCGACACCATGCCGAGCAGCATCCCGACGCTGACCGCGTTGACCACCAGCAGCAGCAGCCCGGGCAGGGCGAGCAGCATCACCCAGTCCGGCTCGATCCGGAAGATCAGGGCCACCGCCACATAGACCACCGCGTTGTGCGCGAAGATGATCAGGTTGCGCCAGACGAAGCGGCAGATGTGCAGCGTGAAGGGCAGCCGCATCTGCCGGATGTAGGCTTCCGAGCCGATGAACACGGTGCCCGCCTCGTTGAGCAGGCTGCTGATGAAGCCCCAGGTCAGCAGCCCCAGGCAGAGGTAGGGCATGAAGTCGGCGACCTCGACCCGGAACAGGTGGGCGTAGAGCATGCCCAGCGTGCCGATCATGATGGCCATGCTCAGCGTCAGCCAGAAGGGGCCGAGCAGCGAGCGCCGGTAGCGCTGCAGCACGTCGTTCCAGCCCATCACCCCCCACAGCCGCCACATGGTCAGACCCTGCCACAGGTCGGCCAGCGTCAGCGCCCAGTTCGTCCCGGAGGACAGCACCAGGCGGTGCCTCGGCGGCGCCCGGTCGGGCGTCTCGGAACGGTTCAGCGTCACCGGATCGTACACGGGCAAGCTCCCTGTCAACGGCCGGCCGCGGCCGCGGCGCCCGCCGGCGCCCGCCCGAGGACGGCGGCGAGCGGGGGCTCGTCGAGCGCCCGCCCGTAAGCATCATGGGCGACGCGCGCGGCCTCGTCCCAGGAGAAGCGCTCGCTGCGCCGGGGCGCGCGGGCGCGCAGATCGGCCAGCAGCGCCGGCTCGTCGAGCAGCCGCTCCATCGCCCCGGCGATGGCCGCGGGGTCGTGGGGATCGACCAGGAGCGCGTCCCCGCCGACCACCTCCGGCAGCGAGCTGACGTCCGAGGTGATCACCGCCGCCCCCTGCGACAGCGCCTCCAGGGGGGGCAGGCCGAAGCCTTCCCAGAAGCTGGGGTAGACCGTCGCGAAGCAGGACTGGAACAGCCATTTCAGCTCGTCGTCGTCGACGTAGCCGGTGACCGTCACGTCGTCGCGCAGGCCCAGCCCGTCGAGCAGGGCGGCGAACGGCCCCTCCAGCCAGCCCGCCTTGCCGGCGATCACCAGCGGCAGGCGGCGGCGCGGCCGGGCGGCCTTCAGCCGGGCGTAGGCGTGCAGCAGCCCGGTGTAGTTCTTGCGCGGCTCGATGGTGCCGACGGCCAGCCAGAAGCCGCCGGGCTCCAGCCCGTCGGGCAGCGCCGCCGGGCGGCGGCCGGGGGCGCGGTCGCGGTAGCGGCTGGCCAGCGGGAAGACCCGCACCCGGTCGGCCGGATAGTGCGGGAACTCGGCCAGGAAATGCCGCCGCGAGAAGTCGGAGATCGACAGGATCATGTCGGCGCACAGGCTGGCGTCGAACAGCCCGCGCAGGCAGCCGGCCCGGTTCTCCTCGGTCGTCCATTCCGGATGGCGCACGAAGCTGAGGTCGTAGAGCGTGTAGACCAGCCGCGCCGAGGCGAGGTTGGTCGGGCAGAAGAAGTTGTTGGAATGGATGAGGTCGGGGGCGCCGAGGGCGTCCTCCGGGGCGGGGCGGCCGGGGTGCCAGAAGCGCCGCGCCTCCTCCCGCCCCGCCGGCAGCGGCACGGCCTCGACGTTGGGCAGCGCCGGCACCGTGGTGTGGCGCTCCCCCTCCGGATCCCAGAAGAAATCCCCGAAGCTGCGGTAGGCCAGGAAGCGGTCGCCGGGATAGCCCCGCGCCAGATGCTCGATCAGATTGTGCGCAACGTAGCCGCAGCCGGCCTTGGCCTGTCCCGTCTGGCTGACGTCAAATCCGATCCGCATCCGCACCATCCCGCACCGGAACCGGATCCATCGCTGGCGACACGCCTTCGGGAAGTGTCTCGCTCATGTCCAGCTTCGCCGTCTCCGACGACCTTCGTGGTTTTTGCCAACGGCATCGCACCGGCCCCCGGGTCACGACGCGGCAGTCATACGTGCTCGCGTTTCCCGAAGCAAGGGGCGCGGGGCGGGGGGCGCGGGCGGGGCGCCCGCCGTCGGGGTCCCGTCGCGCCCCGCCGCCGCCGCCCGGCCGGAGCGGGACAAGACTCCAGGCGCCGGGGACCGCCCTCCGGCCGCGCCGGCGTTTGGAGTCTTGTCGCGCCCCCCGTCCCCGGCGGCGCCCCGCGGCGGGAGCGCCCGGCCGCGGGCGGCGGGGACGGGCGGGGCCGACTCGATTCGCCGCGGCGGCGGCTCCGGCGCCTGGAGTCTTGTCGCGACCCCGCCGCCGGGAAGCCGCAAGACGCGGTTATCCACTGGAGTCTTGTCGCGCTGGATTTGGAGTCTTGTCGCGCGACTCGGAGTTATCCACTGGAGTCTTGTCGCGCAAACTAATAGTTAAGACAAATAGCTTTACTAATAGTTTGCGCGACAAGACTCCAAATTGCGGGAGACCGGCGGCCGTGCTATACCGGCCACCGCAAGACGCTGCCGAGGCCGCTTCGCAATGGGACAGATACACCACCTGATCACCCGCATCGGCCGGGAACAGGTGAAGGCGCTCCAGCCCGACCCGGAACAGCATTCCCTGGTCAACGTCGCCGCGGCAGTTCTGGAGGAGGAGCGCCAGAATCTTGGCATCACCTATTCCGGCTTCGCGCTGACCGCGCTTCCTCATCGCCGTCTGCCCGACGACCAGCCCTGGGAACGCCGCGGCCACAAGATCCGCCTGCTGATCGAGCCGGGACGACTGCCCGTGCGCAACGGAGGATTCAAGCTCTACGGCGTGCCCTACGGCAGCCGGGCCCGCATGATCCTGCTCTATCTGCAAACCCGTGCCCTGCAAACCGACAGCCGGGAGGTCGAACTCGGCCGCAGCATGCACGAATGGCTGGACCGCATGGGGCTGTCGGTCGGCGGCCAGACCTACCGCGACATCCGCGAGCAGGCGACCCGCATCGCCGCCTGCAACCTCACCTTCGCCTGGGAGGACGCGCACAGCATCGGCTTCGAGAAGGGGTCCATCGTCAAGGGCGGCATCCATTTCTCCGCCAACGCCGCCTCCAACCAGGGGACGCTGTGGGAGGACAAGGTGCTGCTTTCCGAGTCCTTCTTCCGCGAGCTGAAGGCCCATCCGGTGCCGATCTGGGAGCCGGCGCTGCGCCACATCCAGAACAACAGCTCCAGCATCGACATCTACATCTGGCTGGCCTACCGCCTGCACTCGCTGGCCGCGCCGACCACCATCACCTGGGCCGCCGTCTTCGAGCAGTTCGGGGCCGGCTACAGCCGGCTGCGCGACTTCCGCAAGCGCTTCATCGAGGCCCTGCACCTCGCCCTGACCGTCTATCCCGACGCCGCCGTGACCATCGAGGAGCAGGGGCTGATCCTGCACCCGTCGCCGCCGCCGATCCCCGAACGCAAGCTGGCCCAGCTCCAGCGCTAGAGTTTCCTGCGTTCAATCCGAAACGCAGGGAAACTCCAGGCCGCCGGAGCCCCCGCGACAAGACTCCAAACGCCGGACGGCCGGGGCGCCGGATTTCCCCTATCCCCCCGCCCCCCGTGGGGAGGGGCCGGGGCCGCCGGTTTCGGCCAGGAGGCTTTCGAGCCGCTGGCACAGGAAATGGTACAGGCACAGGTGGGCCTGCTGGATGAGGGGCGTGTGGCGGGACGGGACGGCGATCACCACGTCGCTGACGGCGGCCAGCCGCCCGCCGCCCTCCCCGGTCAGGGCCACCGTGCCGAGGCCGAGCGCGCGCGCCGTCTCGAAGGCCGTCACGACGTTCGGCGAGTTGCCGCTCGTGCTGAGGCCGAGGAGCACCGCCCCCGCCTCGCCGTAAGCCTCCACCTGGCGGCTGAACACCGTGTCGTAGGAATAGTCGTTGGCCCAGGCGGTCAGCACCGCCGGATCCGCCGACAGGCAGATGGCCTTCAGGGCCCGCCGCTCCCGCAGGAAGCGGCCGACCAGCTCGCCGGTGATGTGCATGGCGTCGGCGGCCGAGCCGCCGTTGCCGCAGACCAGCAGGGGCTTGCCCGCCCCCAGCGCCGCGGCGATCACCGCGACGGCCTCCTCCATGCGGGCGGCGATCTCCGCCGTCGCGGTCCGCCGGATGATCTCCGCGGAGGTCATCAGGTAGCTCTCGAACGTCTCGTCCACGGTCCCCCGGGCCTCCCGTATCGTCGCCGGCCGCGTCATAGAGACGCCGCCAGGGCATGCAATGTCAAACCGCCCGCGATGCCGGCGGTGTTGGCGGCGACGTCGCCCAGCGAAAAGCCCCGGCCGGGCACGGCGATCTGCACGCACTCCAGCAGCAGGCCGAGCGCGAACAGGCCGAGCCCGACGGGAAGCCAATCGGCGGTCGTCAGCCCCAGCCCGGCCAGGGCGAGCAGCGACAGCGCGCAATAGGCGGCGGCGTGCAGCAGCTTGTCGTTGGGCAGCCAGCGCGGCAGCCAGCGGCTGGGCACGGCCGTGCCGGCGCAGGTGCCGGCCAGCACGAGCAGGAAGACGACCGCGAAACCGGTCATGGGTCCGAGGTCGCCGGCATCAGGCGCTGTGGGTGACGTCGATCAGCCCGATCAGGATCATGGAGCCGCCCTGCGGCAGCGGGATCTCCGTGTCGGCCACGACCGGCCCTTCCAGGGCGGCGTGCCCGCCCAGCACGTCCTGATCGACCAGCAGAATGTCCGGCCCGAAATAGAAGAGGTTCATCGGCAGGACGTCGCTGTCGAAGATGACGATGCGCTTGAACGCCCCGAAGGTCTCGTGCGCGAAGCTCTCCACGTTGAGCAGCTTCGGCATGTTCTCCGCGTCGACGCTGACGAAGACGTTGGTGTTGTTGGCGAACCAGGCGATCTTCTCGACGGTGGTCAGCTCGGACGGCACGGTGATGGTGACGGTCGCCGGCCCCCCGGGAACCGCGGGCGGCTCCGGCAGGTCGGCCGGCGGGTCGGCCGGCGGGTCGGTCGGCGGCGCGGAGCCTTCCGGTTCCGCGCCGTCCCCGTTCCCACCCCCGTCTTCCCGATCGTCCCCGGTGGGGCCGGCAGGGTCGGCGGGGTCGGCGGGGTCCTCGGGATCGATGGAGTCCGCAGGGTCGACGGAATCCACAGGGTCGACGGAATCCACAGGGTCGACGGAATCGTCGTCGGGCGCCCCGTCCCCGACCGTGGGGATGGTCCAGGCCGGCGTCTTGCCGTCGGTGGCCGGCAGCAGCGTCACGCTTTCCTTCGGCGCTTCGAGGATGCGGACGACGTTCGGATCGATCTGGTCGTAAGAGACGATCACGGTGGTGTACAGGCGGTGCCCCTCGTTGGCGAAGGAGACCTTGGCCGGCTCCTCGGCGCGTGCGGCGGCGGGCGCCGAGGCGACGGTCTCCACCGGCGCCGGAGCCGGGGCCGGCGC
>JAEZHQ010000587.1 GCA_023416455.1 Pseudomonadota bacterium
TCTCAGGGCGCCGCCGCGCTCCCCGGCGGCGGCGCCACAGATGGCGCGGCCATGATGGGCTTGTAGCGCATGTCCACCGACTGGATGTGCTCGATCAGCCACTCCTTCAGCAGCAGGATCAGGTCGATCCGCAGCATCATCATGTTGCTTCCGTCGAAGTCCTGGCACAGCTTCTGCACCTCGTCGACGAAGTAGCGATGGGCCGCCCGGTGCGCCTCCAGGTCGGCGTAGCCCTGGCGCTCCATCAGCTCCTCCTCGCGGGAGAAGTGGACTTGCGTGTATTCGCGCAGGCCGGCGAGCAGCTCGACCAGGTCGTCGCCGGTCCTGGCCGTGGCGCCGCTGCGGAGCAGGCCGTTGAACATGTCGAGAAGGCGCCTGTGGTCGTTGTCGAGAACGTCCACCCCGACGCTCATCGTCGGATCCCAGGCGACATGCTCCCAGGCGACATGATCCATGGCGTCACTCCTCCCCGGCGCTCGAACGGACCGCTTTGCCGCCGCTCGTTTCCCGGGCGGAATGCTAGAGCCGGCGCCGCCACCGACTCAAGCGGCAAAAAACCGCAGCCCGGACGCTGCGACGAAGAGCGCCGACCCTGCGCCTCGCGTCACGGATGCTCTTTTCGTGGAGCCCGACAAGCATTATGAGGGTGGTGGATCTGCGGAGTTCCGGACATGGCGCTGCTCGACGACATCAATGAGAAAAAGCGGGTTCTGGACAACGCCCGTCCCCTGCCCGCGTCCGTGGTGCGCGACCTCGCCGACTGGTTCGAGCTGGAGCTGACCGTCGCCTGCACCGCGGTCGAGGGCACGGGGCTGACACGGACCGAGGTGCAGACCGTGCTCGACCGCGGCGTCGTGCTGCGGAACCGGCCGGTGGCCGCGCAGCGGCTGGCGCAGAACCACCGCGACGCGCTGGAACTGATGGCCCGCCTGTCCTTCCAGCCCGGCGGCGTGGTCACCGAACGCACCATCGCCGCCTTCCACGGCGTGCTCTACCAGGGCATCGACGACGCCGCCGGGCGCTACCGCGAGGGCGCCCTGAAGGACGGCGCCGCCGGGGTCTCCCCCGACCCGGCCAAGCTGCGGGTGTCCATGTCGGCCCTGTCCGGCTGGCTGCGCCGCACCGACGCCGGTCCGGACACCGCCTTCGAGGCGCACCACCGCCTGATGAGCGTGCGCCCCTTCTACGAGGGCAACGCCGCGACCGCCCTTCTGCTGTGCAACCTGATCCTCAACCGGGCGGGCTTCCCGCCCGTGGTGGTGCGCGCCGAAGACCTCGACCTCTACCGCGACGTGGTGGAGCGCGCCTGGTCGCTCGGCGACAAGACGCCCTTCCGCGACCTGATGCAGCGCCTGCTGGATCAGAGCCTGGACGTCTGCCTGGTCGGGGCGGCCAAGAAGGTCGCCGACCTCGTGCAGGCCGGCCTCGACGAGGACGCCTGAGTCCGGCGGCATCCGAAGGCGCCGCCGCCGTCAGGCCCGGCTGCGCTCGTAGGCGAGGGCCGCGACCATCAGGTCGAGATGCGCGCCGCCGCCGTTCTTGAAGATGGTGATCTCCTCGTCCGAGCGGCGGCCCGGCGCGCCGGCGGCCAGGTCGTAGAGGTCGCCCCGGACCGCGCTTTCGTCGATGACGCCGGCCGCCATGGGGATCATCAGCTCGCCGATCTCGCCGATGGTGGTTTCCCGCGCGTCGACGAAGAGGGAGCCGCGCAGAAGCGCGCGGTCGTCGGCCTCGCGCATGTCCGGGCGGTAGGCGCCGACGAGGTCGAGATGCGTCCCCGGGCTCAGCCAGTCGCCGCGGACGACCGGCGTCGTGGCCATGGTGGCACAGCAGACGATGCCGCTCCCGGCGACCGCCGCCGCCAGGTCGCCCGCCACCCGGACCTCGCGGCCGAGCCCGGCGATCGCCCCGGCCAGACGCTCGGCGCCGGCCGGCGTGCGGTTCCACAGCAGGATCCGCTCGATCCCCGGCCGCGCCTCCAGATGGGCGCGGATCAGCGGCTCGGCCTGGGCGCCGGCCCCGACCATGCAGAGCGTGCGGACGTCGCGCCGCGACAGCAGGTCGGAGCCGAGCGCGGAATCGGCGGCCGTCTTCCAGCGCGTCAGGGCCGAGCCGTCGAGCACCGCCACCACCGCGCCGGTGTCGCCGTCGAACAGCAGGAACTGCCCCTGCACGCTGGGCAGCGGCGGCGTGCGCCCGACGTTGGCGGGAAAGACGGTGACGGCCTTGAGGCCGACCCATTCCGGCATCCAGGCGAGGCGGACGAGGAAGGCCCGATCCTCCCGCTTCAGCAGGCGGTCGCCGATGGCCGGGCGCGGGCGGGCGTGGGCCGCCCGCATCGCCTCCATGACGGAACGCCAGTCGAGCAGGCCGTCGATGTCGTCCCGCGTGAGGATCTTCATGGCAGGGGGTCTCCCGTCGGATGGTGGAACCATGGCGTCAGCCTCCCCGGCCGAACCGCTCGGCCCGGAAGGGGGCGAGGTCGAGGGGGGGCGGCGCGCCGGCGGCCAGCGCCGCGACGATCTCCGCGGTCGCCGCGCACAGGGTGAGGCCGAGATGCTGGTGGCCGAAGGCGGCGATGACGCGGGGGGCCGCCGCCAGCCGCCCGATGACCGGCAGATAGTCGGGCAGCGTCGGGCGCTCGCCCGACCAGCGGGCGGTCTCGCGCGCTGCGGCGTCCGGGAACAGGGCGCGCAGGTGGCGGACCAGAACGTCGCCGCGCCCCGGGCTCGGCCCCGCCGCCCCCAGCTCGACGGTGCCGGCCAGCCGCAGGCCGGCGGCCATGGGGGTGGCGACGAAGCCGCGCTCCACGAAGGTCACCGGCTCGGCCAGCGCCGGCCCGCCCGCCATCATCACGTGGTAGCCGCGCTCGCCGGCCAGGGGCAGCCGCGGCCCCAGGC
>JAEZHQ010000599.1 GCA_023416455.1 Pseudomonadota bacterium
GCACAATGACGGTGGCGCGCCGCCGTCATTGTGCACGGGCCGGCCCGCCCGGTGCGGGCATCATCGGGCATGAACAGGAGGGGGGACCATGAAGACGACGTCGTGGATGGTCGGGACTCTGGCGGCCGCCCTGGCCGGGTTGTGGGCCGCGGCGGCCGCGGCCCAGCCGTTGCCGAAGGTCACCGTCGCCATGAGCGGGTGGACCGGCTTCGCGCCGATCACGCTGGCGAAGGAGACCGGGATCTTCCGGAAGAACGGCATCGAGGTGGAGATCAAGAAGATGCCGACCTCCAACCGCCACCAGGCCATGGCGGCGGGCGAGGTGCAGGCCATCGCGACCACCGTGGACACCCACATCCTCTACGCCTCGGCGGGCGTCGACGTGACGCAGGTCCTGGTGCTCGACAGCTCGCACGGCGGCGACGGCATCGCGGTGCGCGAGGGCGTCAGCTCGGTGGCCGACCTGAAGGGCAAGGACGTGGCGGTGCAGTTCGGCGGCGTGCCGCAGTTCTGGCTGGCCTACGTGCTGAAGAGGAACGGGCTGTCCATCGACGCGGTGCGCACCGCCAACCTGCAACCCTCCGACGCCGCCAACGCCTTCGTCGCCGGCCAGTTCGACGCCGCCGTGACCTACGAGCCCTACCTGTCCAAGGTGCGCGAGTCCGGGGGCCGGATCCTCGTCACCTCCGACCAGACGCCGGGCGTCATCATCGACACGCTGGCCTTCCAGCCCGACTTCATCAAGACGAACCCGACGGTGGTCCAAGCCTTCGTGGACAGCTGGTTCGAGGCGCTGGAGGCGATCCGCCGGGATCCCGGAACGGCCCACGGCATCATGGGCCGCGACGTCAACCAGACGGCCGAGCAGTTCGCCGCCTCCGCCGCCTTCGTGCGCTGGTACGACCGGGAGGCGAACCAGGCCTATTTCGCCGGGACGCTGCCCGGCTTCATGACCGAGGTGCGGGACGTCATGCTGGAGGCGAAGCTGATCCGCCGGGCGCCGCCCAGCCTGGAGGCGATGGCCGACGCCGGCTTCGTGAAGTGAGGCCGGCGTGGCCGGCCCGCCGCCCCGGCAGGACGGGGGCAGAAGCCCCCTCCTCGCCCCGCTGAGGCCGGTCGCGCCGCCGCTGCGCACGGCGCTGTCGGTCGCCTGCTTCGCGCTGTTCTTCCTGGGATGGGGGATCGCCACCGAGGGCGGCTTCGTCCGGCCGCTGTTCCTGGCCTCGCCCCTCGACACGCTGGCCGCGGGCTGGACGCTGTTCCGGGAGTTCGGATTCGCCGGGGATGTGGCGGTCACGGTCTGGCGCGTCGTCGCGGGCTTCGCCATGGCCGCCCTGGCGGCGGTGCCGCTGGGCATCCTGATGGGGGCGTTCAAGCCGGTGGAGGCGTTCTTCGAAGGCTTCGTGTCCTTCGCCCGCTACCTGCCGGCCTCGGCCTTCATCCCGCTGCTGATCCTGTGGGCCGGGGTCGGGGAGTTGCAGAAGATCCTGGTCATCTTCATCGGCTCGGTCTTCCAGCTCACCGTCATGGTGGCGGTCATCGTCGGCGGCGTCCGAACCGACCTTGTGGAAGCCGCCTGTACGCTGGGCGCCCGGCGCAAGGGCGTGGTGCTGCGCGTCCTGCTGCCGGCCTCAAGCCCGCAGATCGCCGAGGCGCTGCGGCTGGTGCTCGGCTGGGCCTGGACCTACGTGATCGTGGCGGAGCTGGTCGGCGCCTCCCGCGGGATCGGACACATGATCATCGACGCCCAGCGCTTTCTCGACACCGGGCAGATGATCTTCGGCATCTTCGTCATCGGCCTGATCGGGCTGGTCACCGATCTCCTGTTCCGGGCCGCCAACGCCCGCCTGTTCCCCTGGGCCGCGGGGCGCTGAGGTCCGGCCGATGAGCAAGCTGTCCATCCGCGCCGTCGACAAGATCTTCCCCGGCCGTCGCGGCGGCGCCCCCACCCGCGCGCTGGAGCCGACCGCGCTGGAGGTGGCCGACAACGACTTCATCGCCATCCTCGGCCCGTCGGGCTGCGGGAAGTCGACGCTTCTGCGCATCGTCGCCGGGCTGGAGACGCCCAGCGGGGGCACCGTGCTGCTGGACGGGCGGCCGGTCACCGGCCCCGGCCCCGACCGCGGCATGGTGTTCCAGTCCTACACGCTGTTCCCCTGGCTGTCGGTGCGCGACAACGTGTGCTTCGGCCTGCGCGAACGCGGGGTGGCCCGCGCCGAGCAGCGCGCCATCGCCGACCGCTATCTGGCGCAGGTGGGGCTGACGGGATTCGAGAACCACAGCCCGGCGCAGCTCTCCGGCGGCATGCAGCAGCGCACCGCGCTGGCCCGGGCGCTCGCCAACGACCCCAAGATCCTGCTGCTGGACGAACCCTTCGGCGCGCTCGACCATCAGACCCGCGAGCTGATGCAGGAGCTTCTGCTGGGGATCTGGGAGGCCGACCGCAAGACCGTGCTGTTCGTCACCCACGACATCGACGAGGCCATCTTCATGGCCAGCCGGGTCGTGGTGATGTCGGCGCGGCCCGGCCGGATCAAGTGCGACATCTCCATCGCGCTGCCGCACCCCCGCTCCTACCGGATCAAGACCACACCGGCCTTCGCCGCCTACAAGGAGCGGCTGACCGAGGAAATCCGTGTCGAGACCATCAAGACGCTGATGGCGGAACGCTGACGGCGGAGTTTGATGGCGGAACGCCCGGCAAGCCGGCAAGCTCAAGCGGCGGGCGCCCCGGCCGGCGCCCGGCTGTGGGCGTGGATCTCGGCGGTGATCCGGTCCCAGTCCCGTTCGTTCAGCTCGTGCCCCGCCTCGTCGAGCGCCACCAGCCTGGAGCCGGGGACGGCCTCGGCCAGCCGGAGGGCGTGGGCGAAGGAGAGGATGGGATCGTGCCGGCCGTGGATGACCAGGAACGGCGCCCGGATGGCGCCGAGCCGGCCGCGGCAGCCCTCGCCGCCCGACAGCATGGTGTGGTTCATGGCGCTTTGCGGATCGATCGCGCGGTCGTATTCCCGTTCCGCGAGGCGCCGGGCGCGCTCCGCGTCGAAGGCCGCCGCAGGCCCGGCCGAAATGCGGAAGCTTTCCACCTGGAAGGCGACCACCGCCGCGCGGTCCGACCAGTCGAGGCCGGAGGCCCCGGCGAAATGCTCGAGCAGCCGCGGGTCGATCGGCGGCAGATCGGGATCGTCCTCGTCGACCCGCGCCGACGCGATCGCCGTCACGCTCGCCACCCGGATGGGGTGCCGGAGGGCGACGATCTGCGCGATCATGCCGCCCAGGGACATGCCGACGAGGTGGGCCCGGGGCAGCCCGTAGCCGTCGAGGACGGCCACGGCGTCCTCGGCCATGTCGTCGATCGTGTAGCCCGGCTCCCCGGAAGGCCCCGTCGTCGATTGCCCGACATCCCGGTTGTCGTAGCGGACGACGAAGCGCCCGCTCCCGGCCAAGGCCCGGCACAGCTCGTCCGGCCACCACAGCATGGAGGCCATGGCGCCCATGATCAGCAGGACGGGCGGATGCTCCGGATCACCGAAGGCTTCGGTGGCCAGGCGCACCGCCCCATGGCGAACGGTCCTTGCGACACCGGACACGGGTCGGCTTCCCTGCTCGGCCTTCATCATCCCTCCCCCGGCGGCGCCCGCCCCATCAACACGGTTGCTTTCGTACAGCGCTGCGCACTGTGCTGTCGGGTTTGAATCCAAGGCGCGTGATCGAAGCCATCGAGCGCCTTGTGGATCAGGCGTCGGGCGCCCCGGTGTACACCACCAGATCGGAGAGCGCGATGCCGGCGCGCCTGGCGGCCTCGACCAGCTCCCGCTGGCTGTCCCAATGGGTGCGCCCGCCGATCTCCGCCACGCGGCCGTTCAGCCGCACCACCCACACCCCCGTCGCCGCCATGTGGATGACCCGTCCCATGACGCCTGCCGGAGCCGCCTCCGAACGGCGATGCGCCGCCGGGCTGCTGGAGGGAAAGGCGATGGGGGCCTGCTGCCGGACAAGGTGGGACATGGACAGCGCGATCCTGGCGGGTGACGGGACGACGGCGCTTTCTGCGCCATCTGGTTGTTATGGCCTTAAAGCTCCCCCATGCCGCCCGCCCTGTAAAGAGAAAAAAAGAAGCTTACTTTCGAAAAACATATGCAAAAGGTCATTGAAGAAATGGAGCCCGCACAACGAATCGAGTAAAATTTTAAAGGCGCGCTTTGTTCTTCGGTTGTATCTCGATTGGAGGGGGTATAAGGCGGAGAAACCTTGAGGCGGCCGGCGGGTTGTAGTGGAAACCGCGTGAAAACCCCAAGGAGGAGAGTCCGATGGCCGGAAAGTCCCAAAACGAAGGCGAAGGCAACCGCTCCGCCGACAAGCAGTACCGCGAGGGCGTGCGCGAGCACGTCCGGCACCATGACGTCCAGGGGGACGCCCAGCGTGCCCGCGACGCCGTGGACGGCCCGGAAGGCGAGGAGCTGCGCCGCGCCGAGGAGGAAGGAAAGAGCCACGCCAAGGGCGAGGACCCCCAGCTCCGGAAGTGATGCGGCCGGTGCCCCTTCCGTCGCAGGGCGGCCATTCCCGTGGCCGCCCTGTTCCATGCCCCGGAATGGTCACAAGCAATCCCGCGTTCCATCCCTAAACCATAAGCGTGGCGGTCGGCCCGGTGCCGGCCGCTCCAAGAACGCGGGAAGGAACATGTTGAAGAACCTGACCATGATCGTCTTCGGGGCGCTGGTCCTCGCCGGGTGCTCGAACCTCAGCCAGCGTGAGCAGAGGACCCTGTCCGGCGGCGCCATCGGCGCGGCGGGCGGCGCCACCATCGGCGCCCTGACCGGCGGCAGCGCCGTCATGGGCGGAGTCATCGGCGGGGCCGCCGGCGCGGCCGTCGGCGCCCTCACCTCCGACAGCGGCAAGCGCCGGCGCTGAGCGGGTCGTGGCGGAC
>JAEZHQ010000617.1 GCA_023416455.1 Pseudomonadota bacterium
GGCGCAGGGCCAGCCCCTGGATCCGGTCGGCCGCCGCCGTCCAGCGCCCCCGGCTCTGCGCGACGATCCCGGCGGCGCAGCGCCGGTAGAGGGCGGGGTCGGTGAGCAGGCGCTCGATCGCCGCGGCCAGGGCGTCCCCCGTGACGGCGTCGGCCAGCACGCCGTTCACCCCGTCCTCGACCTGCTCGGCCAGGCCGCCGACGGGGGTGGCGGCGACCGGGATGCCGGCCGCCTCGGCCAGCGCGATCACGCCCGACTGGCTGGCCTCCCTGTAGGGCAGGACCATCAGGTCGGCGCGGGCGACGATGGCCGGGATCTCCTCCTCGGCGAGGTAGCGGTTGTCGATCTCGACCTCGGGGAGGGCGGCCAGCGCCGCCCGGTAGGGGGTGAGGTCGCCGCCGCCGGCCACCACCAAGCGCAGCTCCGGAAAGCGGGCGCGCAGCCGCCCGTAGGCGTCGAGCAGCAGGTCCAGGCCCTTGTAGGCGACGATGCGGCCGAAGAACATCAGCGTGCGCGGGGTGGCCGGCCGCGCCCGCGCCGGGCCGGCCGCGGCCATCAGGCTGGTCAGCGGCCCGTGCGGGGCGACGACGACGCGCTCCGGGGGGACCGCCAGCCGCTCCAGGACGGTGCGCCGGACATGCTCGCTCAGGACCACGAGGCCGTCGGCGCGCCGGATCTCCCAGTCGATCCAGCGCTGGCGCAGGGGGATCCGCTCGCCGGGATGCAGGGTGCCGTCATGGACGGTCAGCAGATAGGGAAGGCCGAGCCCGCGCAGCACCCCGAGCATCGGCGGGTTCCACAGATGGGCCATCGGGCACAGCACCACCTCGACCCCCTGCTCGCGCAGGAAGGCGCGGAAGGCGGCGCGCACGGCCGGCAGGCGGGGCAGCGCCGCCAGCGCCCCGGCCGGGCCGTCGTAGGTGTCGACCGCCTGCATGGGCAGCCCCAGGGCCTGGAAGGCGGCGAACAGGTGGGACTGCCGGGAAATGGACAGCCGCGCCTCGATCCCCGCCGCCGCCGCCAGGGAGCGCGCGGTCTCGTAGGCGAACCAGGCGCCGCCGCCGCGCCGGCCCCAGTACCAGACGAGCATCCGTGCCTTGCCCACCCTCGCGTTCCCTCGTCGAATCGTCTCCGAAAAGCCGGACGGATGGCCCTCCGGCCGGAGTTTGTAGATCAATCGCGGCGATGGGGGAAACGGCGCGGGGTCGGAGCCGCCTTTTTTCATAGGTGGGCGGCGCGCCTGCGGCGCCCCTCGGGATGCCCGGCCGCACCCCCGGGGGCATGGCGGATCAGGCCAGCCAGACGCCGTCGTCGCCGATGGCGGCCCCGACCAGGGCGATGTTCTCCACGCTGTCGGAGAAGCCGAGCATGACCTCGGCCCGGCCGAGCGCCCCGGAGTTGAGCGCGTGGGTCCAGCCGCTGGAGCCGGCCTCGTCCCCGGCCCGGCCCAGCACGTTGCCGTACAGCGCCTGGACGAAGGAGGCGTTGTCGAGGACCCCGTACTTGCCGGTGAACTCGGGGGCCAGGGTGAAGCGGCCGGCCACCTCGGTCAGGCTGGTTCCGGTGGTGATCGCGTGGGTCCAGGCGGTCAGCCCGCCCTGGTCCGGCTCGCGGCCGAGCGCCGCCCGGTACAGGCGGTGGACGTTGAAGGCCGGATCCGCCGGGTCGAGCACCAGGGTGCCGTCGTCGAAGCGGAGGCGCTCGATGGACAGCAGGAGGTCGTTCCCGTCCGGGCCGCTGCTGCTCCAGCCCTCCCCCGTCCTGGCCAGGCGGTAATCGGCGCGCGCGCCGGACAGCACCACGAGGTCCCGCCCGGTGCCGCCGTCGATCGTGTCGTCGCCGGCCCCGCCCTGGATGACGTCGTCGCCGTAGGTGGTCCGCAGCGGCGGCGCGGCGCCCGGCCCGATCCGGTCGGGGCCGGCGCCGCCGGCCAGGCTCGCGCCCGCCGGCGTGCCGTAGAGGAGCTGGGCGGCGGCGACGTCGTTGTCGGTCAGGTCGAGCATGGTCGGGCTGTGCCGACTGTTCATGATGGAGGATTGGCTGTTGTCGTGCGGGAAGCCGATGGCGTGCCCGATCTCGTGCAGGGCGAGGGTGAGGAAGTTGATCCCGTTGCCCGGCGCCTGGCCTCCGGTGCCGTAGTTTTCCGAGGAGTCGAAGCGGACGATGGCCCAGTCGAGGTTGCTGCCGACCTTCCACCAGGCGGTCTCGCCGATGAGGCCGCCGGGGCCGTCCATGACGTCCCAGCCCACCCGGATGTCGGTTTCGGCGCTGTCGGCCTGTTCGACGAACTGGATGTTGGCCACCGACTCCCAGCGCTGGAAGGCCGCCCGGACGTCCGCCTGGTAGGCGGGCTCGGTGATGGGCCGGTCGAACCGGTGGGTCTGCTCCTGGTAGTTCTGGGTGGCGAAGCTCCAGGTCACCATGCCGCCGGAGGTGCCGGGCGCCGCCCCGCCCCATTTCCCGTTGCCGCCCACCGTGGCGGCCAGGGAGCCGCCGCTTCCGGCGGCGGGGATGGGGGCGAGGGAGGGGAGATCGTAAGCCGCAAGACTGCACAGTTCACACATGTCGGAACCCTGACCTCATCCCTTCGTTGCCGTCCGGCCTGGACCTCGTCCCCCGGCAGGGCGCGCAGCTTAGCATCTTCCCCGGCCGGCCAAGGCAAGGAATCTCCGGAGGGCGCCGCTGCGCCGCCGCTGCGGGCGGCGTCGAACGGCTTTCCTTGCGTGGGGAATGCCGTTACATAACGGGGACGTTGGACCGGGGAGATCAGGCCATGGGCGAAGGAAGCGTGGACTATTATGCGATGGTCGAGGAGGCCTGGCAGCTTTCCGACGCCGCGCGGGACTACGTGAAGAACGCCGGCCGCGACGTCGACAACGCCGAGCTGTGGGAGAAGATCTTCGCGCCCTCGCCGCTCATCGACCGCGAACGCACCCAGCGCGAGGGCGGCCAGCCGCTGACCAAGATCTTCTTCGCCAACCCCTACGGCCTGCAATACCGCCCCGACCACAAGGACTGGATCCCGTTCCGCCACGGCGCGCTCGACCCGGCCTATCTCCAGGTGACCTGACCCCGGTTCCGGGCCGTGGCGGGCGGTTCGCCAATGGGGAGCGGGGGCGGGCCGCCCGCCCTTCCCTTCCTGCCCTACGGCCGCCAGTCGATCGACGAGGACGACGTCGCGGCCGTGGCCGCCGTGCTGCGGGGCGACTGGCTGACCCAGGGGCCGGCGGTCGAACGTTTCGAGGCGGATCTGGCCGCGGCCACCGGGGCCGCCCACGCCGTCGCCTGCTCCAGCGGCACCGCCGCCCTCCACCTGGCCTACGCCGCCCTCGACCTGCGGCCCGGCGATGCCGTGGTGGTGCCCGCCGTCACCTTCCTGGCGACGGCCAGCACGGCCTTCCTGGCCGGGGCCGAGGTGGTGTTCGCCGACGTCGACCCCGACACCGGCCTGCTGACGCCCGGGCACGCGCGGGCCGCCCTGGACCGGGCGGCGGCCGGCGGGCTGCGGGTCCGCGCCATCGCCCCGGTCCATCTGGCGGGGCAGGTCGCCGACATGGCCGGGCTGGCCCGCCTGGCCGCGGAGCGCGACGCCCTCCTGATCGAGGACGCCTGCCACGCGCTCGGCGCCGAGGACGCTTCCGGCGGTATGGGCGGCCACGCCGCCCCGGCGCCGGTCGGGGCCTGCGCGGCGAGCGCCATGGCGGTCTTCTCCTTCCATCCCGTCAAGACCGTCGTGGCCGGCGAGGGCGGCGCGGTCACCACCGGCGACGCCGCCCTCGCCGAGCGCCTGCGGCGGCTGCGCTGCCACGGCATGGTCCGCGACCCCGCCCGCTTCGCGGATCCCGCGGCCGCGCTCGACAGCGACGGGCTGCCGGCCCCCTGGTACTACGAGATGGCGGAACCGGGCTGGAACTACCGCCTCACCGACATCCAGGCCGCCCTGGCCAGCAGCCAGCTGCGCCGGCTGCCCGGCTTCGTCGCCCGGCGCGAGCGGCTGCGCGGCCTGTACGAGGCGGCCCTGGCACCCCTGGCGCCGCTGGTCCGCCCGATGCCGCGCGCGCCCCGCTGCCGGCCGGCCTGGCACCTCTTCGTGGCGCTGATCGACTTCGCCGGGGCCAGCCTGTCCCGGCGGCGGGTGATGGCCCATCTGCGGGCGCGCGGCATCGGCTCGCAGGTGCATTACATCCCGCTGCACCGGCAGCCCTTCTGGGTCCGCCGCTATGGAGCGCGCGCGCTGCCCGGGGCGGACGCCTACTACGCGCGCTGCCTGTCGCTGCCCCTGTTCATCGGCATGGCGGAGTCCGACGTGGCGCGCGTCGCCGCCGCCCTCGCCGAGCTGGCCGGCGGCTCCCCCGCGTGATGTCCCCCCCGTGATGTCCCCCGTGTGGACGGGGTCCGGAAACCCTGCTTAGAGTGCGCCGTCCTCCCCTCTCCGTTCCCCCGAGGCCTGCCCGATGAGTCACAACCGCCGCATTTCCGTCGTGGGCCTGGGCTATGTCGGCCTGCCGGTTGCGGTCGCCTTCGGCCGCGCCGGCGTCCCGGTGGTGGCCTTCGACATCGACGCCGCCCGCATCGCCGCGCTGCGCGGGGGGCACGACCACACCCGCGAGATCGCCCCGGAGGCCCTGGCCGAGGCGGGCCTGCGCCTGACCGGCGACGCGGCGGATCTGGCCCTCGCGGACTTCCACATCGTCACCGTCCCCACCCCCGTCTCCGACTCCAAGCGCCCCGACCTGGGGCCGCTGCTCGCCGCCACGCGCACGGTGGGGCGCCACCTGAAGGCGGGGGACATCGTCGTCTACGAATCCACCGTGTATCCGGGGGCCACCGAGCGGGAATGCGTTCCCCTTCTGGAGGCGGAATCGGGGTTGCGGCTGGGCCGGGACTTCGGCGTCGGCTATTCGCCGGAACGCATCAACCCGGGCGACCGCCGGCACCGCTTCGAGACCATCGTGAAGGTGGTGTCCGGCTCCGACGCCGCCACGCTGGAGACGGTGGCCGCGGTCTACGGCGGCGTCGTCGCCGCCGGCATCCACCGGGCGCCCTCCATCGCCGTGGCCGAGGCGGCGAAGGTGATCGAGAACACCCAGCGCGACCTCAACATCGCGCTGATGAACGAGCTGTCGATGATCTTCGGCCGCCTCGGCATCGACACCCTCGACGTGCTCGCCGCCGCCGGCACCAAGTGGAACTTCCTGCCCTTCGTGCCGGGGCTGGTCGGCGGGCACTGCATCGGGGTCGATCCCTACTACCTGACCCACCGGGCCGAGCAGGTCGGCTTCCACCCGGAGGTGATCCTGGCCGGCCGCCGGACCAACGACGGCATGGGGCTCCACATCGCGCGCGAGACGGTCAAGCGGCTGCTGGCCGCGGCGCCGGCGGGGCGCCGGGTCGCGGTGCTCGGCTTCACCTTCAAGGAGGATGTGCCCGACGTGCGCAACAGCCGCGTCATCGATCTCGTGCGCGAGATCGAGGCCTTCGGCTTCTCGGTCGCGGTGCACGACCCGCTGTCGGACACGGCGGAGGTGGAGGCCGAATACGGCCTGCGCCTCGTCCCGCTGGAGGCGCTGGGGCCGGCCGACGCCGTGGTCCTGGCGGTTCCCCACGAGGCGTACCGCGCCGCCGGCTGGCCTCTGGCGACCCGGCTGCTGCGCGACGGGCGCGGGCTGGTGGTGGACGTGAAGGGGGTCCTCGACCGCGCCGCGGCCCCCGCGGGGGTGACCCTGTGGCGCCCCTGATCCGGACGGCGCCGGGGAAGCCCCCCTGCTAGCCCAGCCAGATGCCCGTGCCGACCTGGGAGGCGACGAGCTGGATGTTCTCGGCGCTGCCGGTGAAGCCGACGAGCACCTCCTCGCGGCCGAGGGCGCCGGAGTCCAGGGCCGCCACCCAGGAGGTGTGGCCGGCCGCGTCGCCCTCGCGGCCCAGCACGTTGTGGTAGAGCCGGTCGACGAAGGCCGGGCCGTCGGGCGCCCCGAAGCGGG